>NZ_JBMDIY010000044.1:0-49463 GCF_057808895.1 Flavobacterium sp. FG68 | reverse complement strand
ATTTGGCAGATTTTTTAATTTCTCTCTTTTTTAAAAAGCAAATTCTTCAACAGAATATAAGGTTTTAATTTCATTTTATAAATCCACTGAATCTGCTGAATCTGCGGGAGTATTTTTTTTTGCACGCAGATTTGGCAGATTTCTTATTTTCTTTTCTTTTTTAAAAAGCAAATTCTTCAACAGAAGATAAAGCTTTTGGTAAAGCATTTTCTGCAAAATCAGGAATTGCAGTTCCTTCCACACGGAAAGTTGTAACATCTGTCATTCCTAAAAAGCCTAATACAGTTCTAAGATATGATTCCGAGAAATCGTAACTTTTGTATGGCCCTTCAGAAAATATAGCTCCGGAAGCGATTGACAAGTATACTTTTTTATCGGTAACTAATCCTTTTGCTCCTTCCGGACTATAGCTAAAAGTTTTTCCTGCTCTTGCAACCTGATCGATCCATCCTTTTAAAACTGCCGGAATTCCGAAGTTGTATAAAGGCACACCAATCACGATTATATCCGATTCTAATAATGTTTTTATTGCTGAATCAGAATATTTCAATGCGTCTGTTTGTTCTGGCGTATGTGCTTCTGCAGGTGTATAAACAGCATTAATATGCGAACCTGTTAAATAAGGTAAAGGTGTTTGAGTAAGATCTAGTGTTTGTACTTCCGTTTCTGTTTGTGCTGCTAGTTTTTCGATAATAGCATTTGATAATTGATTACTAAACGAAGTGTCTCCGTTTGTGCTGGTAATTATGCGTAGAATTTTTTGGCTCATGATTTAAATTATTTGTTTTACGATACAAACTTATCTACATTTGCTATCTCTTTTATAGTACTATCCCCGAGGATAGCGCTATCCTTGAAGATAGTAATGTGATATATATGGAAGCAGAAGTAAAAACAGCAGTAAGAACATTCAAAAAAGAAGATAAAGATTGTAAACCACAAGAATGCATGGCGGCACTATTGCCTGTAAGGGATGCTTTAGAAGTTTTAAGCGGCAGATGGAAATTACCTATTTTAATTGCTTTGTCTGACAGACCAAAACGTTTTAAAGAAATCTCAAAAGACATCAACGGAATCACGGACAAAATGCTTTCGAAAGAATTAAAAGATCTCGAAATCAATAAACTTGTTACCAGAACGGTTTATGATACTTTTCCGCCAACGGTTGAATATTCACGCACCCAGCACAGTCAATCTTTAGGAGATGTTATCATGGCCCTAAAAGACTGGGGAACTTTACACCGAAAAGAAATTATCGGCAAATAAAAGTTTTTTAGCCACAGATTAAAAGGATTAAAATGATTTTAAAATCTACTTAACCTAATCCCGATAATTATTAAGGATTGTGTAAAAAAAACTTTGTGCCTTAGTGCCTTTGTGGCATTATCACTAAATCGATATCGTAAAGAAATTTTAGTAAACTAAATAATTATACAGAAAAAGTTTAAATTTGATTACCCAAATCACTATAAATTCTGAATAATTATGAGAAAAAATCTACAATTTAACATTAAAAATAAATTGCTTAGTCATCTAATAATAGCTTTTGCTTTATTGATTTCTTCACAATCCTATTCGCAATACATCACGCAAAACCTTGCTCCTACTGCGGTTATCAAAGAAGGACTTTCGCTGGAACAATCTTCAGACGGAAGAATTTTTATAGCAGAACGCGGCGGGATTGTAAAAGTGTTTCAAAACAACACCGTTACAAATGTATTTACCGTTCCTACCGTAACAGATAACGAACAAGGGTTACTTGGATTAACGCTGCATCCTAACTTTGCAACAAACGGTTATGTTTATGTTTTTTATTCTATACAACCAGCAGGAGAAAAAGTCAGACATAAAATTGAAAGAATCAAAATTGACAATGCTAACCAAGTAGTAAGCAGACAGGAAATTTTACTTTTAGAACCTATTGGTAACGGATTTCACAATGGCGGAGATTTAAAATTCTTCCATGGATTTTTGTATGTAACCGTTGGAGACAGTCAGCAAAATACCAATTCTCAGGATTTAGACACTTATAAAGGAAAAATTCTTCGTATTACAGAAGACGGACTTCCTGCACCGGGAAATCCATTTTACGGAAGCGGTTCTGTACAAAGACAAAGCATCTGGGTTTACGGATTTAGAAATCCGTGGAGACTTGTTCCCAATGCTGTTGCCGATAAATTATTTGTACTGGATGTTGGAACTTCATGGGAAGAAATTAATGAAATCAGCAATCCAACAATTCGCAATTATGCCTGGGGACATCCGCAGGGAGGCGACGGAATGCAAACCGAAACTGATTTATTTACAAATCCAATATTTACTTACGCAACGGGAAGTATTGGAAATGCTTTAACAAATGGAGTTTTGTATAATCCAACAATCTCACGTTATCCTAATTTGCAAGGGAAATTCATTATCAAAGATTTTGTCCGAAATGCAATTCGCTGGTTTGATCCTAATGTTGCGAATCCCGTTTCTACAGAATTTTATTCGGCACCACAATTTCAGGTATTGGGTATGATGTTAGGAAATGATGGTTTCATTTATTACTGTGAATACGGAAATAATGGTTCATTAATTAAATTAGACTATATAGCAACCGCTGCACCAACAATTGTAAATCATCCGGTTTCTCAAACTATAATGGAAACAGATCCGGTAACTTTTACAGTTTCGGCAAGCGGAACAGGTTTAACTTATCAATGGCAGTTTAACAATACAGATATTAACGGAGCAACCGGAGCAACTTATACAATTCCAAATGTAACAAATGCAAATGCTGGTGATTACAAAGTTATTGTAACTAATACAGCCGGAAATGTAACCAGTAATCCGGCAACATTAACGGTAAAACCTTTCAGTAATAAACCAACGGTAACGATTATTTCTCCGCTTCCATCATTAAAATGGAATGCTGAAGATGTAGTTCATTTTGAAGCTGCAGCAACAGATGTTGAGGACGGAACTTTACCTGCAAGTGCATTTTCATGGAGTATTGATCTTTTTCACGAAGATATTCCGGGAGCCGGACACTCACATCCTGGTGCAAGTCCGCAAGGTGTAAAATCAGGCGACTTTACAGCCTCTAACCAAGGAGAAAAAACACCAAATGTGTGGTACCGATTTACGGTAAAAGTAACCGACAGCGATGGTTTAACCGCTACTACTTTTGTTGATATTAAACCTAATTTAGTTGATGTTACTGCGACAAGTTCGCCGGTTCCGCTTAATTTAGAATTCAATCAAAAACCAGTTACGGCACCTTCTACAAAACAAGTTGTGGCAAATGCAGCGGTACAAACTTTAAATGCACCAACGCCTCAGTATATTGAAAATACGCGTTACGATTTTGACCATTGGAGTCAGGGCGGAGCTGCAAATCAAACTTTTACGGCGCCAGCAACAGGAACAATTACTTATACAGCATTTTATACAGCTACTGTACTTCAAAATGCACCATATCAGGGCTTAGTTGCTCAGATTCCGGGAATTATTGAAGCAGAAAATTATGATGTTGGTCCGGGCGCTTTTCTGGATAAAAACGGCGGCGGAGATAATGTTTACAGAGCTGGCGACGGCGTAGGAACTGAAGCTTGTAACGAAGGCGGATATAATCTTGCGTATGTAGCAAAAGACGAATGGCTGAAATATTCTGCAAGAGTAAGTACCAGCGGAAATTATACCATCAATTTAAGAATTTCAACGCCTTATCTTAACCGAAAATTACATCTTGAAGTAGACGGTGTAAACGTTACCGGAATTTTAAATATCCCAAATACAGGAGGTTTCCAGGCATGGCAGACTGTTGCCGTTCCTAATATTCCTTTAACGCAGGGTAATCATGTCATTACTTTATATTTTGATGAAAATGACATTAACGTAAACAAAATGGAATTTGTATTGGCTGGAATTACCAGCCCGGTAGCCGATTATGAGTTTACACCACAAATGGGATGCGAAAATGAACCTGTTACTTTCACATCAGTTTCTATTGGTACAATCGATAACTATTTATGGAATTTTGGAGCTGACGCACAGCCTGCAACAGCAACCGGAGTTGGTCCTCATACTGTAACTTATTCTACAGAAGGGGATAAAGAAGTTTCACTTACCGTAAGCAATTCAGAAGGAAGTAATACAAAAGAGGTTACGTATATGGTTCATGACTGCCATCTTGGAGTTGAAAATCCAAATGCTCAACCAAATGCAATTGTAGTTTATCCAAATCCATCAAAAGGAATATTCCATTTATCAAAAGAACTGGAATGGACTGTATTTTCTGCAACAGGAAGTAAAATTAAACAAGGAAAAGGAAATGTAATTTCAATTTCTGAACAAGCAACTGGAATTTATTTTATAAAAACTAATGCTTCCAGTAAAGCAATCCCAGTAAGTAAACAATAATTTTATTTTTTAAGTTTAGAAAATAAGCTAAAATAATAAACCCCAATAGATTTTAGGATCTATTGGGGTTTTCAATTTATTGGGATAAAACTTTGTAGCTTTTAAGGGTTAAACTTTATCTTTTTTATAAACTCTCTCTTGTCCGTTATGATAAATTCTTTTTATCGCTGCTAAAGATTTTTTCTCGAAAACAATTTTTATACGATATTCATCTGTTCCATCAACCAGAAATAAATCTTTTTCAATTGGAGTCAATAAAAGAGTAACGATATTATTCCATCTGTAATATAAATTATCCCCTTCATAAACCAATTCAGATTTTCCATATTTGCCTTGATATGATTTTAAAACAGCATTATCAACATGTAATGGTTTTTGTCTGTTTTTAATAACCGGAATAAACCAGTTAAGATTATTTAATGAATCTTTATTTTTTAAGGCTAAATTTTTCAAAGCTAATAAATGAGACGTATTTATGGCTTCTTCGCTCTTACATAAAACATCCGGCATAACGCCTTTTCCTTCAAAATCCAGATTCGTAACCGGATCTTTGACTTCGCCAAAAGGTATATTTACAGAAAAACCATTTGATATTCCTACCCGGTTTATTGGGTGCGCTCCACCAGCCGTTTTTTCGCCCACAATCGTAACACGTTTTAAATTTTGAAGCGAATAACTCATCCATTCTGCAGCAGAAAATGTAACGGAACTTGTTAGAATATAGATATTTATATCGGCCAGACGTTTACCGGGAACAGACGGAAGCAGCCACATTTCTCTTTCAATTTTTTTTCTGTTTTTCTCGTAATAATAATATTTATAAAGCGGTAATTCTTTATTCGAATAAAAATAACTGCTAATAAACTGCCCCATTTCCATTGCCCCGCCATTATTTTTACGCAAATCAATAATCAGTGCATCTGTATTATTTAAAAACTGCATCACAGAAGCGGCTGTTTCGCTCCCAATTGCAGGATCTTCAAAATAATCAAATGCTAAATAGCCAATATTTCCCTCTAAAATACGTACTTGCTGAAATCCGAAATTCCTGTTTTTTGCCTCAATTAATTCTGCTGCTTTAATTTTTTCCTGTGCCTTTTTATCTTCATTTTTTTGCAGAGGATCAGTCCATTCCGGATCATACATTACTCTAAAATGTAAATCTTTGCTAACCTCTAAAAGGTCCATAGTAAGTTTTGAGGCAAATTCATTTGGCGTTACACTGTTTTTATAAACTCCTGCATTAAAATTCTCTTTCAATTTTTTCTGAATACTTTCAATTGCATTCGGTCTAATGTAAAATTCTTCGAGTTCTTTACCCAGCGAATCGATAACTTGTTTTTTACTTAACCCCGTAAAATCAGGTTCTTTTTGTGCGTATACACCAATTGATAATAGCAGTAATATCACATTTATAAGTTGCTTCATCTTTATTATTTTTTACAATTTGAAATTATTTTATGCAGTAATTTGTCCAGTAATTCAATTTCGTCGAATGATAATCCGTCAAGAGCAGTTTTACGGTTTAGGTTAAAAACAGGCGTTAGTAAAACAATTGTTTCCCTGCCTTTTTCTGTAATTACAAGCTTTGATTTTCTTTTATCAATTTCATTTGCTTCTCTTATCAAATAATCTTTTTTAACCATTAATTCGATAATTCTTGTAATGGAAGCGTTATCCTTAAAAATTAATTTGGCAATTTCAATTTGAGAAATTTTTTCATTTTCATTTAAAATAATTAACACCAAACATTGATCAACAGTAATATCACTTACTACTTTCTCAATGTTTTTTTGGCAAACTTTCCTATATTCTTTTATAGCCTGTTCTATGGTATAAAGAACCGTTCCTGTTGGGTTTTTCTGCTTCATTTTAAATCAATTACATTTAAATTTATTTGATATATCAAATATATATAATTATTTGATATATCAAATAAAATATTTCACACTATAATCCTGTTTCAACTCTCAGGAAATAACAATTTTATATTTATTTGAAACAAAAGAGTTATCCCAAGAAGAATACTTTTCATTTTTGCTGGTTATATTTGTAGTTAGCTATCCCAATAAATACCACACAAATTATGAGAAAAAGTCTAATGCTGCTTTTATTAGTAATTCCTTTCATTAGCAGTAAAATAACCGCCCAAAGTAAAAGCCAAAAACCCAATATCGTTATTATCAATATGGATGATATGGGTTACGGAGATACTGAACCTTACGGAATGACGGGAATCCCTACTCCACACTTTAATCAGGTGGCGAAGGAAGGAATGCGTTTGACTAATTTTAACTCGGCTCAGGCTATTTGTACGGCATCGAGAGCGGCTTTATTGACAGGATGTTATCCAAACCGAATTGGAATGTCGGGCGTACTGCTTCCGGGGGCAAAACATGCCCTTAATCCAAAAGAAGAAACAATCGCTTCACTTTTGAAAAAATCAGGCTATAAAACCGCTAATTACGGCAAATGGCATTTAGGAAATAATTTGCCATACTGGCCTACAAATTATGGATTTGACGAGTTTTTCGGGATTCCGTATTCTCATGATGTATGGCCAATTGATTACGACGGCTATTCATTGGTAACCGATCCTAAAGATCTGCGTTCTACCTTTCCTCCTCTTCCATTAATCAGCAATACGACTGTTATAGATACTATTAGAAACATAAAAGAGGCATCTAAATTAACTACAGTTTTTACCGAAAAAGCAGTGGGTTTTATCAAAAAAAATAAAAAACAGCCATTCTTTTTATATCTCACACATCCGCTGCCGCACGCGCCTTTGGCTGTTTCAGATAAATTTAAAGGCAAAAGTGATTTAGGTTTATTTGGAGATGTTATTATGGAAATTGACTGGTCTATTGGCGAAATATTAAAAACTTTAGATCAAGAAGGATTGGCCAAAAATACGGTTGTAATTGTAACCAGCGATAATGGTCCGTGGCTCTTTTTTGGTGACAACGCAGGATCATCTGGTGGTTTTAGAGAAGGAAAATCAACCACTTGGGAAGGCGGAACCAGAGTTCCATTTTTGATTCGCTGGCCCGGAAAAATAAAAGCCGGAACTGTAAACGGATCTCTTATGACGAATATGGATCTTTTACCAACAATTGCCGACATAACCAAATCTGCTTTGCCTGAAAATAAAATCGACGGTCTGGATTTTCTTTCTTTATTGACAGGAAAAACGAATAAAGGCCCCAGAGATACTTTCTATTATTATTTTGGTGTAGGAAGCAATAATCTTGAAGCGATTCGCTACAAACACTGGAAATTGGTTTTCCCGCACAAAAGCACATCATATAATAAAAATCTTCCTGGAAAAGGTGGTTTACGAGGTAAAGGCGCTGTTGTTGAAGTTCCACTTGCTTTGTATGATCTGGCGCATGATCCGGGTGAAATTCGTGATGTTCAGGAATTATATCCTGAAATTGTAGCAGAGATTCAAAAAATAGCCGAAACTGCCAGAGAAGATCTTGGCGATGATTTGACTAATAAAGTCGGAAAGAACGTTAGGAAACCTGCGATTGTTGAATAAGTTTTTGTGAAATCTTATAAGTAAAATCTCTCGCAAAGTCGCAGAGTCGCAAAGTTTTTTCTCATTTTATGTCATTTCGACTGAAAGAAGACTCGAGCGATAGCGAATAGGCGAAGCAAATAGCACTAGAAACTCGACAAAGATTGGCGATTCTCTTTCTAAATTTACGAGTGCGATTTCTCCTTTCAGTCGAAATGACAAACAATACGTTTTATAATATAAAAATCAATTGCCTCCAGCTTTAGCTGGAGGTTTTTATTTCAATAGCAAAAAGGCTTCAGCCGAACTAGTAAAGTTTGGCTAAGCCTTTTCTTTGCCTGTATTTTTACATCCAGCTAAAGCTGGACGCTATTGAATATTTTTCTTTAAACAAAAACTTTGCGACTCTTCGACTTTGCGAGATAAAAAAATAGTGCCTTCGCGTCTTCGTGGCAAAAACATTAAGAACTTAGCTTGCTATTTCAATCTTTTTGCAGCTAAATTTTTACGGTATTTTTTTCAACAATTTTTGTTCGTAATATTCAAAAAAAATAGCAGTAAAAAAAGGGTTTTGTAATGTACAACTAAACATATTTTCTGTAGTTTTATGATCTGATACCCCCAAATCAATTAAGTAAAGAATGGCTTACAACAACAATGAATTACTTCGGTTTTTAGATGCACAAAATAAATTGTATCTAACTGCTCTTGATGAAATTAAGAAAGGTAAAAAGGAATCTCCGTGGATGTGGTGTATTTTTCCGCAGATAAAAGGAATGGGTTCCAGCGATACATCAAAATTCTACGAAATTAAAAATGCCGACGAAGCAATCGCTTTTCTGGAGCATCCAATTTTAGGAAAACACCTTATAGAAATAACAGAAGAATTAGTCAAAAAAGACGAACTCGAAGCTGTAGATATATTTGGTACGCCAGATGTTGAAAATTTGCAATCCTGTATGACGCTTTTTGCAAGTATTCAAAATACAGAACCGGTTTTTCAGGAAGTTTTGCATAAATACTTCGACGGATCTTCTGATTTTCATACACTGCAACTACTATACAGTAATTTGTAAAATCAATAAATTCAGGCGGTTTACTGGTATTTCATTAAAAATATAATGTTGCATTAGTGTATTTCTAAATTAAGATATTTATATTTGCAACATTGTTGCGTTTATTTGTTTCATAATTAAACAGTTAATATCGCAGCAGAAATACCACCGAATGAAAAAGAAAATCGTAGTTGTAAATTTACTGATGTCTTTTGCAGTATTGTTCGCCATGCTGTTTCAGACGGTTCACTCCTACGAGCATATTTTAAGACAGGCTTCTGAGAAACACTGTGAGCATAAAACTATTGCGGGGCAAAAACAAATAACGCACAGCCATTCGGTCGATGCCAATTGTCATATTTGCCATTTTGCCTTTAGTACCTTTATTCCGAATTCTTTTCAGACCTTATCATTTCATAAAATAACGGCTGAAACCTCTTATACATTCTTTTATTCGAAGGTTTATACAGCATTTTTTAAAGGCAGTCTCTTTGCACTGCGTGCACCTCCCGCATTCATTTAATTTACTACATTTTAATTTTTAAATAAAACAGCTTTTTACCTATTCAAAATTGGGTAAAAAGAAATACTGTTTTACAGCTGTTTAGTTCCTTTATTTGGAACTCAAATCAGCCTTTTTATCCTTGTAGTAAATTACCACTTCTCAAAATTAGAAAATCATATTAAGCCTTTACGAAACAAGTAAAAGCCTGAGGTTTCTATATCTGTTTAAAATCAATTTACCAAATACATAAAAACTATGCTTACAGCAAAAAATCTCACCAAAAAATATGGTGATCATACCGCTTTGAATTCTTTAAACTTAACCATAAACGAAGGCGAAATCTTTGCGCTTTTAGGACAAAACGGCGCAGGAAAAACCACTACAATCAATCTTTTTTTAGGTTTTATCGAACCAACATCGGGAGAATTGGAAATCAATAACATTTCGGTTACTCAAAACAATCAGGAAACCAAAAAACACGTTGCTTACATTCCCGAAACTGTAATGTTATATCCCAATTTAACGGGTTTAGAAAACCTAAAATTCTTTTCGTCTTTGGCCGGATTCAAATATTCTGCGGGAGAATTAACTTATTTCCTTAATAAAGCCGGTTTGCAGCCCGCAGCGCACGATCAAAACTTAGGCGGATATTCTAAAGGAATGCGCCAAAAAGTGGGAATTGCGATTGCGATTGCCAAAAAAGCAAAAGTGCTTTTACTAGACGAACCTACGAGCGGTTTAGATCCAAAAGCTTCCAACGAGTTTTCGCAGATTTTAAAAGAACTTTCTGCCGACGGAACGGCAATTTTAATGGCAACGCATGACATTTTCAGAGCCAGAGAAGTCGCTTCGCACATTGGCATTATGAAGCAGGGAAATTTAGTCACGGTAATCGAAGCCGATAAAATCTCAGCAAACGAACTCGAAGACTTGTATTTACAAACCGTTTAAAGGAAAAGATATATTTCCAATCAAAGTATAAAATGAAACCTATAATTCTCTTTTTATTTTTAATAATTGCCACACATTCCATACAATCGCAGACTAATAAAAAAAACACAGACAGTATTGTTCAGGATTCTGTTAAAATGGCCAGAACCGAATTACAAACCGTTGAAATCGTGGGGCGTTCGACAAAAAAGTACACCAGCGATTATTCATTTGCTGCCACAAAAACGGCAGCTTTAAACAAAGATATTCCGCAGTCTATCTCAACCATAACCAAAGAACTTATTACAGATAAAGGTGCTTTTTATCTCGCCGATGCCGTAAAAATGGCAAGTGGTGTGATTCCGGCAAGTTATTACAATCAATACACGATTCGAGGCATTAGCCAAAATGAAGAAGGTCAGATTATCAACGGAATGCGAACTCGCCAGTATTATTTTTTACAGCCTTTAACGAGTAATATTGAGCGAGTTGAAGTAATAAAAGGTCCGTCGAGTGCGACATTTTCATCTGTAGATCCGGGTGGAAGCATCAATATGGTAACCAAAAAACCTTTAGCAATTGACCGAAAAGAAATCAGTATGAGCGTGGGCAGTTTCAGCACTTTACGCGGAACGCTTGATTTTACAGGCCCTTTAAACGAATCAAAAACACTTTTGTATCGTGTAAATGGTGCCTATCAACAGGCAAAATCGTTTCGTGATTTAGTGAATAATAAATCGTTTTTGATTTCGCCTTCCTTCAGTTATATCCCAAATGAAAAAACGGCCATTAATACCGAATTGATATTGAGCGATATGAATGGAAATCTTGACAGAGGACAGCCTATTTTTGGTGCTGTTGCCGGAAAAACAAGTTTAAATAAAACCCCAATCAGCTTAAATTTGGGATCATCAAGTGATTTTTTTAAGTCGAAAGAAATGATTTTGATGACCAATTTTGCCCATAAATTCAGTTCTAAAATTGGTTTTAATGCATCATACATGAAACAAACCTGGACAGAAGATCTTCAGGAACACAGAACTACAAATGCATTTGCGGTCGATATCAACAATCAGCCTGTAACAAGTCTGGCAATGATGCAGTTTGTGCAGCGTCAGCAAAATTGGGATATCGATAATTTGAGTGCTTTTTTAAACTTTGATTTCAAAACCGGAAAACTCAATCATAAATTATTAACGGGTTACGATTTAAGCAGTTGGAACAAAAATAAAGGCGGTGGGCAAAACGCAGCCAGAGGTTATTTATTAAAAGATGGTACGGTTGCAAGTTCTTTTGTTTTGGCGAATGCCTCAAATTACCAAACCATTACAGTTGACGGCGTTGTATTGCCAAAACCAAATGTTGAATATTTCAACCTGAACAATCCCATTTATAAAATTACAAGCCCGGAAGATTATACACTAAATGTTCGAACTGCGCTTCCATCGGCATTGACTACAACAAACGCCATTTATATTCAGGATCAGATTCAATGGGAAAAATTTACTTTTTTATTAGGTTTGAGAAACGAGTGGTTTGAAGATATTACGAACTACGAAACCAATAACGAACTGAAAGTAAAAAAATCGGCTTTGCTGCCAAGAGTTGGAATTACTTATGCCGTAAATAATGCGATAAATGTCTACACAACTTATCTCGAAGGCTATCAGCCGCAATCGAATACGGTTACTCTAATGCCTCAAACGGGTTCATTGCCAGCCGGAAGTTTGTTTGATCCGCTTAAAAGTGATTTGAAAGAAGTAGGAATAAAAACGACTTTTTTAGACAACTCAATGAGTTTTAACGCAGCGATTTATGAAATCAGACAGCGCAATATTTTGATGAATGCAAATGATCCTGTAAATCCTGATTTATTGGTTACAAGAGGTGCAGAACGAAGCCGTGGTTTTGAGTGCGATTTAGCAGGTTACATTACGCCTGACTGGCAGATAAATGCATCGTATAGTTATATCGATGCCGAAATTATAAAAGACAATAATCCGGCTTTAATTGGTGCCAGAAAACAAAACACGCCAAAAAACAGCGCCAACTTATGGACCAGATACAACTTTGCTTCAGATTCTGCTTTGCAGGATTTAGGAATTGGTCTTGGAATGCAGTATCAAAGCTCTAAAGTGCCTTGGTTTACAAGAGATTTTACACTTCCTGATTTTACGATTTTTGACGCTGCTTTATTTTACAAACCAAGCAAAAGTAATGTGCAGATTGCTGTTAATGCCGGCAATTTATTAAACAAAACGTATTGGCTTGGCGCGCAGAATTACTTACGATTATTTCCCGGAAGTCCACGAAACGTAAGCCTTACCGTAACTTATAAATTTTAATTCGTTGAGTTGAAAAATATTTAAACACATAGAAACATAGATTTTTTTTCTAAAGAAGATAATTGAAAGAAACTAGTTTCTAACACAATAGCTATGTGAATTTATGCAAGTGAAACGCCTTTTTTTAAATCACCTAAAAACTATGTTTCTATGTGTTTAAACAAATTACACTCAACAGGTAAATTTTAATTAATTATGAAATTATTAGATAAAGAAATCATTATAGCCAGGCATTTAAAAAATGCTGTTTTTAAAAATTCGGCGATTTATATTATTACACTTTTTATTGGTGCGCTGCTTTTATTCGCCGCTTTTTCAGGCTGGGATAATTACAAAAGCCAAAACGAAACCAGCGAAAAATATCAACATGAATCCCGCGAAGACTGGCTGAAAAATCCAGACAAAAATCCGCATAGAATGGCGCATTACGGGAATTTCGCTTTTAGAAAAAGTACTTCTTTAAGTGTTTTTGAATTTGGGATGGAACCGTTTTTCGGAAATGCTATTTTCCTCGAAGCGCACAAACAAAATACCGCCAATTTCTCTGAAGCCGGATTCTCAAACAGTATGCTCCGTTTTGGCGAAATCAGTATTGCCATGGTTTTGCAGGTTTTACTGCCTTTGCTGATCTTTTTTGTTGGCTTTAATTCAGTTGCTTACGAAAGAGAAAACGGAACTTTAAAAATCCTTTTAAGTCAGGGAATTAATTGGAAACAGCTTTTGTTTGGTAAAATCCTTGGGATTGCAAGCGTTGTAATGCTGCTTTTTGTTCCAACAATAATTGTATTGATTTTGATTTGGTTACTGCTTCAGGACTTTAGTATTTCGGCAGATGAAACGATAAAAATGCTATTGTTTATTGGTTTTCATTTTATTTATCTGATGTTCTTCTGTGTCGTTGCCGTTTTGGTTTCGGCGTCAAGCAAAACCTCAAAAAAAGCGTTGGTTTCTTTAATTGGAATCTGGCTTATTTTGACCATTATTCTGCCAAGAACAACACAGGCAATTGGAGCGTATTTATATGAAGCACCTTCGAAAATCCGTTTTAACTCTGATATTGAAAAAGACATCCTGAAACAAGGTGACAGTCATAATCCGAATGATGTGCATTATAAAGCCATAAAAGATTCTTTGTTACGTGTTTACAAAGTCGATTCGGTACAAAAACTTCCTTTTAATTATTCCGGATTTATTATGACCGAAGGCGAAAGAATCAGTTCAGATATTTATAATAAACATTTAGAAGATCTTCTAAAAATTTACGAAAAACAAAATAGTTTTTCTAAAGCTGTTTCATTCGTAAATCCATACATAGCCATGAAAAACTTATCAATGGGATTATCCAATACAGATTATGATTCGTACATCGATTTTCAGCAGCAAGCTGAAAAATACCGTTACAATATGGCGCAGAAAATGAATGCGTTACAAATAAAATACATCAGCAATAAAAAACCCGGACCAAAGGATAAACCTTTAACAATTGACAAAAGACACTGGTCTATTATTGAAGAATTTCATTATGAACCAAAACCAGTTTGGGAAGTCTTAAAGTCCGAAATCACTGCTGTCATCTCCATATTGCTATGGATAATCCTGCTGTTTGTTTTGATCAAAATTGCTGCTAAAAACCTAAAAGCCATTTAATATGTTAGTTCTCTTATTTAAAAATTTCATCCGCTCAAAAGGTACCAAAATTGGCTTACTTTTTTTATTAATCATTGGCTTTATAAGCCTTCTAATTGGCCGTCAGTTTCAGGAAAAACAGCAAAATAATATAGATGAAGCTGCCATTTACCAAAAAGAACATATGGCCAGAAACGCCGCTTTTCATAAAGACGAAATTGGACTCCTGCTCTATTACATCAAGTTTTCATTGGTCAATAACACTTTACCAATTAGCAGTTTAGCAATCGGGCAGCGTGATGTAAATCCATCCATACAAAGTGTGACGATTCGGGGTTTGGAAGCTCAGAAATACGATTCGGAACTCAATAATCCAAGTAATCTTTTATCTGGAAATATCGATTTTAGTTTTGTGCTTTTATATCTGTTTCCGCTTTTGATTATCGCTTTTTCGTATAATATTATTTCCGAAGAAAAAGAATCAGGAACCTGGAAAATCGTAGCAACACAAAGCCCAAACACCTTTTTATATATTTTAAAACTGTTTTATATTCGAATTTTGAGTTTAATTGGACTTTTGTCTTTTATACTTGTAATTGCAGTTTTCCTTTTGCAAATTCCTATTGACAAAGCGTTTATCCTATTTTACGGAATCGCAGTTTTATATATTTTATTCTGGTTTGCGGTTTGTTTTTTCATTGTTTCACTTCAAAAGAATTCAAACTTCAATGCTGTTATTTTATTGACAATCTGGTTATTTCTGATTATCATTCTTCCTGCCGGAATCAACACCTATATTATCAATAAATATAAAGTTCCCGAAGCGTTAGAATTAACGCTTACGCAGCGAAATGCCTATCATGAAAAATGGGATATGGATAAACAGCAAACGCTGAATAAATTCTATAAACATTATCCGCAGTTTAAACATTACACTTTACCGGAAAGTGAATTCAGCTGGCTTTGGTATTATGCGATGCAGCAAATGGGAGATGATGAATCTGCCATACAATCAAAAGAATTAGAGTCGAAATTAGAACAGCGAAATAATTCCAGCGAATGGATTGCACAGTTTATTCCAACGCTGCATACTCAGATTCAATTGAATGAAATCGCAAAATCTGATTTACGAAACCAGCTTTTATTTTTGAAAGAAACCAATCAATTTCATGAAAAACTAAGACTTCATTTTTATCCAAAGATATTTGATAATGCAGCAGTTACTCAGCAAAAATGGGAGAATTTTAAAGTGGAAAAGTTTAATGATAAATCAGAAACAAGTTATATAAAGGCGTTTTTGCCATTACTGCTTTTCAATTTAGTGTTGATTGGTGTTGGATGGAGGAATTTTAAACGCTAAGTTTTTTATAGCGCTGAGTTTTTTTAACGCAAAGAGCGCAAAGGTTTACGCAAAGTTCGCTAAGGTTAGTAAAAGAAAAAGTCTTTTTGCAAAGTTCACAAAGCTATATTTATACACATAGCTTTGTGAACTTCGAGTTTTAAAAAACTCTCTTATACAAAATCTTTGTGCTCTTTGCGTAAACCTTTGCGCTCTTTGCGTTAAAAATCTACCGAGACCTTTGCGGACTTTGCGTTAAAATTTTATGTTCCTAGCGACAAAAAATAACAAAAAAATATTTTCATTTTTTAAAGAAAGATATTAGTATTTTATTACTTTTAGCGAAAATTTAGAAATAAAACTGTTAAATATAAGTCCCAAATTATAATTAATGAAAAAACTACTTTTAATAAGTATATTAGTTCTTGCTGTTTTTTATACCTTTAGAGAAATCGTTTATAAACCCTATATGTGGAAAAAAGCGATGAACACCCCAGAGCATCGATTGCAAATGGGAAGTTTCCTTTTTAGCAAGCAAACAGGTTCAAATGGAAGCCAAAGTTCACAATTCAATTATCTTATTTTTAAAGTAGTCGAAATAAACGGCGATTATGTTCGCCTTTCTCCTATTCGGCAGTTATCTGAAAAAGGAAAACTTAAATCTTCTGACTTTTCCTTTACAAGAGACACTTATCACAGTTTAAAACTGAATATCAAAAAGCTTACGATAACGCCAATTCTTCGCAACGATTTGTATAAAGAAGGTGCAACTTATACCGTAAACGATTATTTGTTAAACAAATATCCTTCCTTAAAAAAATCCCGTTATTATTACGAAGAGCTTTCAGAATCTGAAAAAAATATCCATTCGCCAGCTGAGTATTTTACACTGGTTTATTCTAAAGAAAAAATTATAGAAAAAAGAAAACTGATTCCTTGGATTATCAATAACAGCGATAAACCGGAATTAGCGAAAAGCTTGTCTCAAAAAGTAAGTTTGATTCTTAATTAGATTTTATCCCTGATTTATAACGCAAAGTGCACTAAGTTTTTTCGCAAAGTTCGCTAAGCTTAAAAGAAAGAAAAAGTTTTTTTCAAAGTTCACAAAGCTTTACGTTTAGCTTTGTGAACTTTGAGTTTATAAAACTCTCTCAAAATCTTCGTGAACTTTGCGAAAAAACATTGCGTACTTTGCGTTAAATCTTTTTAGTCTTTTAGCAAAAACCTTAGTGTCCTTTGTGGTTAAAAAACACATAACTTTTATCAAAGCAACAATACTCTTTTTCTATATTTCTATTGAAGCATAAAATAGTCTGCTGATAAAACTAGAATTCTGATTTTCTAAATTTGTTTGAAACAGAAAAGAAGCTTTTTCTTTTTATAAAAAATACCATCATGAAATTAGAACACATCCAGATCCAAACCAGCAATATAAAACAGACTGCCGCATTTTATGAAGATATTCTAGGTCTTTCGATTATAGAAAATGATTCAGAATATATTACGATTAAAGCCGGAAACTCTATTTTAAAATTCATTGAAAATCCGCAATTTAAATCCATTTATCATTTCGCTTTCAACATCCCGACAAACAAACTGGACGAAGCTATTGAATGGTGTAAAGACAAAGTAAATTTAATTACTATTGAAGATCAAAATGTGATTACTCATTTTGAAAACTGGAATGCTCATGCTGTATATTTCTATGATAATAATGGTAATTTATTAGAGTTTATTGCTAGACATGATCTCAATAATGCCCAAACGGAAGAATTTAGTTCTAAATCTATTTTGAATATAAGCGAGATTGGAATTGTCAATGAAAATCCGCTGGAATTAGGAAATCAGTTAATCGCAGAACATGACTTAAGCTTTTTCTCTAAAAACAATAACAGTGAAGTTTTTGCCGCAATTGGCGATGACGAAGGTTTATTGATTTTAGTAAGACCAAATCGAAATTGGTATCCAACCCAAACGCCTTCTGAAAACAACAAAACGGATATTCGATTAGAAAATAACGGAACTGTTACGGTATTAAATTTTTAAAGAAATCAAGAAAGGCCAATTCATTATTTATTTGAATTGGCCTTTTTATTAAGTTAAAATAGGAATTGAAAAGTTCTGATATCTAAATATTTTAAAAAACATTTGCTTTTAAAAAATCTATATCGTAATATTGCTATATTAAAATTAAATAAAATGGGAGCTACTAAAACAGAACATTTTACAGATAAACAAAATCAGATTGCCACAATAGCAAAAGCTTTGGGACATCCGGCGAGGATTGCTATTATTGAATATCTTTTGAAAGTAAATGAATGTATTTGCGGTGATATTGTAAACGAACTTCCACTTGCCCAGCCTACTGTTTCGCAGCATTTAAAAGAATTAAAAAATGCCGGACTTATAAAAGGTAATATAGAAGGAAATGCTATTTGCTATTGCATTGATGAAAATACTTTTGATATTTTAAAAGCTTATTTCTCTAATATTATTGCTGTTACAAAAGAGCAGAAATGCTGTTAAACCTTTTTTTGTAAATCTATATCGCAATATTGCATTATAACTATAGAATAAAAAAACAATGAAACTATCAGACATTAAAAACATTCTTCCAAATTTGGAAAATGTTGTATTTCAATTAGAAAACGGAGCTTTTGTTCCTGAACATTTTCATGTAACTGAAGTTGGAACTACCAATAAAAAATTTATTGACTGCGGCGGCGTAATTCGCGACGAAAGTGCCGTTAATTTTCAGTTGTGGAATGCAAATGATTTTGAACACAGATTGAAACCAAGCAAACTTCTGAATATCATTAAATTATCAGAAGAAAAATTAAATATTCAAGATTTTGAAATTGAAGTTGAATACCAAAATGAAACCATCGGGAGATATGATTTAGAATTTAACGGAACTCATTTTATTCTAAAAAACAAAACTACGGCTTGTCTGGCACAAGAAGCATGCGGCGTTCCTGTATCAAAAGAAAAAATAGCTTTAACGGAACTCTACAAAAGCGAAGCCAATAGCTGTTCTCCAAATTCGGGCTGCTGCTAAATGAAACAGAAAATAATTAAATACAAGAAACCTATTATCATTACAACATCTGTAATTGTGCTGCAGCTTATTTTTGGCTTTGAGCCAAAATTCTGCATCATCAATATCATTTGGTTATTAGTTTAAATTATGACAAAAAACATTTTAGTACTCTGCACAGGAAACAGCTGCAGAAGTCAAATTGCCGAAGGTTATTTAAAATACTTTTTAGACGATAAAGCCAGCATTTACAGCGCCGGAATAGAAACGCACGGAGTAAATCCAAGAGCCATTATAACGATGAAAGAAGATGGAATTGACATTTCTAATCATACTTCAAATCATGTTGATGAATACCAAAATATAGATTTTGATTTTGTAATTACGGTTTGTGATAATGCAAAAGAGCGCTGCCCGTTCTTTCCGTCAAAAGCTCACAAAATACATCAAAACTTTAGTGATCCCGCTAAAGCAGCAGGAACTGAAGAAGAAATTTTACAAGAGTTTAGAACTGTAAGACAAACTATAAAAGAGTTTTGCGATCAGTTTGCAAAAGATAATTTTTAATATTAATCAAAATAACAAAGCTCGTTTCTATTATGAAATGGGCTTTTATTTTGTATTTCTTTCTCGACTTCATCTAAAAACTCACTTAAAGTTTGCAAATCCAACTTATCAATTTTTGCTATACCGTTCAAACCTTTTATTATCAAATAAAAAACTATTCTATTCTTTCTGCTTCATTTTTCTTTGAATAATCTTCATAATCTTTTAGAACTGCAATTCAGCATACATACCAATTTGCTTATAATACTTTTCGATTTCTTTATTTAATTTGGTGTAAATCATTTTAAAACCTATTTTATTAAAGGCAATTCATTTATTAAGCTTTTCCACTTTTCAGTTTTTAAATATCTAGGAAGTATCGTAATTTTTTGAAGGTTTTTTAATCCATATAAAGATTTAAGATCAACACTTTCATCTTCTATTTTCACCGCCAATCTGAGATACTTTAATTGAGTTAATGATTTTAATGGACTTATGCTTTTTACAGCTTTTCCGGTACCATTCATCTTTCCATGCTCGATATCTAGTTCTTTTAAATTGATTAAAGTAGAAATTGGAGTTAAGTCATATAAATTATTTATTCCATAAATATAAAGGGTTTTTAAATTCTTCATATTTTTTAAGAAATCTAGATTTTGAATTTTTGTGACATTTGCAAGTATCAAAACCTCTACTGAATTTAAAGAATCTAAATCCGGAATTTCGTCCTGCTTGTTTGAACTTATTTGTAGATATTTTAAATTTGGTAATGCTGAAAAAACTGAAATACGTTCTTTATCAATGTCATTGACATAAATAGCTTCAATTTTTTCATTTACAATCAAAGAAGAAAAATTTGTATACGCTTTTTTAAATTTTTTAAGTGGAGTTGATAAGCTCAGAACTCGTGTATCATTATCTACTTTTGATAAATCATAGATTCCAGAAACATTTCCTTCTAAAACTCCTAAATGAGCTATTGCTCCATATGGTGCTTTTTCTTCTAATAAATAATTATCCCAATTCATAAATTATTAAATATATTTTCTGTTACAAAATCTCTCTATATAAAACAATTAGAATGTTTTATATCAGTTATTAATATATCAAAATAAGGCAGAATTTCATCAAACTAAAACCTCATCTTCTGAATTCGAACCGCATTTAAAATCGCCAGTAAAGCTACACCAACATCGGCAAAAACCGCTTCCCACATTGTGGCAAGTCCGCCCGCGCCCAGAATTAGTACAAAAGCTTTTACTACGAAAGCTAAACCAATGTTCTGCCAGACAATTTTTTTGGTTTGTTTTCCAATATTAATTGCCATTGCAATTTTACTCGGTTTATCATCCTGAATTACAACATCGGCAGTTTCTATTGCAGCATCGCTTCCTAAACCTCCCATTGCAATTCCTACGGTACTTAAAGCAATTACCGGCGCATCATTTACACCATCGCCTACAAAAGCTACCGTTTCATTTTTAGCTTTGATTTCGTTTACTTTATTGACCTTATCTTCCGGAAGTAAATCTCCAAAAGCATTTTTTATTCCGAGTTTATCGGCCACAAACTTAACGACATTTGTTTTGTCCCCGCTCAACATGGTTATTTTAACACCTAATGCTTTTAGATTTGAAACTGTTTCTTGCGCGTCTGCCTTGATTTCATCGGCAATGGTTAAATAACCTGCAAACTTATTATCGTAAGCAATGGCGATTGTGGTATAAACTACTGAACCTGGATCAATATCGTAAGAAATATTAAACTTATCCAGCAATTTGAAATTTCCAACATGCAGTTCTTTTCCGTTTACTTCAGCTTTTAATCCCTGTCCGGAAATTTCTTCGACGTTTTTTAGTTCTATTGAAGAATCAATTACACCAACATGATTATGAATCGCCGTTGCCACGGGATGTGTACTTTTACCTTCTAAAACATTAACTAGTTTCAGGATTTCTTCTTTATCAAAATCAGGTTTTATAATGACTTCCTGAACTTTAAAAACTCCTTCGGTCATAGTTCCGGTTTTGTCCATCACCACATTCTGAATCTTCGAAATACTGTCGAGATAATTACTTCCTTTAAATAGGATTCCGTTTTTACTTGCAGCACCAATTCCGCCAAAATAACCAAGCGGAATACTGATAACCAAAGCACACGGACAAGAAATAACCAGAAAAACCAAAGCTCTGTACAACCAGTTGCTAAACACATAATTATCGACAAAAAGCATTGGCAGTAAACAAATTGCAATTGCTAAATACACTACAATTGGTGTATAAATTTTGGCAAACTTGCGGATAAACAATTCGGCAGGCGCTTTTTTTGTTGTCGCATTTTGCACCAATTCCAGAATTTTCGAAAGTTTACTATCGTTGTAAGCCGTTGTCACTTTTACTTGTGCAATTGTATTTCCATTGATCATTCCGGCTAAAACAGCTTCGCCTTTCTTTTTAGTATCTGGTTTGCTTTCTCCCGTTAAAGCTGCGGTATTAAACGAAGCCGAATCTGATAATAATTCGCCGTCTAAACCTAGTTTTTCACCTGCTTTAAGCTGAATGATATCGCCTATTTTAGCATCTTTAGCTTTTATTTTTACGGCAATATTATTTTCTAAAATATTAACCTCATCCGGTCGCTGATCCAGTAAACTTTTAATATTAGATTTTGCTTTTGTAACCGCCATTCCTTGAAATGTTTCTCCAATGGTATAAAACAACATAACGGCAACACCTTCGGGATATTCACCAATTGCAAAAGCTCCAATTGTGGCAATACACATTAGGAAAAACTCCGAAAAAACATCGCCTTTTACTATGCTTTCATAAGCTTCTTTCAAAACCGGAAGCCCAACTGGAAGATATGCAATGACATACCAGGCGATTCGAACATATACTGAAAACCAGTTTTGAGGGAAATAATAATCAAAACCAATTCCTATAAGTAATAAAGCAAGAGATATAATAGATGGAAGGAATAATTTAAACAAACTGCCTTCGGCTCCATGTTCGTGATCGTGGCCGTGGTCATGTCCGTCATTATCTGAATGTACAGGTTCGTCGTGTGAACAACAGCAGGATGGTTTGGTTTTATCTTTAGTATTTTTTATTTCTAAATCTTGATGTATCATTTTTGGAGTTTCAAGTTTAATCCCGATAGCTATCGAGACAGGTTTTTTGTTCTGTAAACTTCGTTTAAATTATGCTCTAAATTTAATCATTTTGTGGTAATTACTCTTAAGTAAAAATGTTTTTTAATCTCGCAAAGTCGCAGAGCCGCAAAGTTTTTGATTGGAGAATTAAGCGTACTATTTGTCATTTCGACGAAGGAGAAATCTTCGCGAGTAACTCCGTAGTGAGAATCCAATCTTTGTCGAGCTTCTTGCGAAGATTTCTCCTTCGTCGAAATGACATAAAATGAGAAAAAACTTTGCGACTCTGCGACTTTGCGAGATTATTTTACACCAGCTTAAAAAAAACCTTCGCGCCTTAGTGCCTTCGTGGCAAATAACCTAATGCTCATGCTCACCCCCGCCCTTCATGGCAGATAATAAATAAAAAGCACCTTCTGTAACAATTTTAGCATCAGGCTCAATTTTGTCAACAAACTTAACTTCTGTAAAACCTAAATCTGTAGTACCGGGAATTACTTCAATTGCTTTAAAATGAATTTCTTTTTCTTTTGTTTTCTCGTTTTTATGCTCTTCTTCCTGCACAAAAACAAAATATTTATCGGCATTTCGAACAACGGCGTCTTTTGGTAAAGCCGGGACGGTGGCATTTACAATATTGATATTTGCCGAAACATACATTCCAGAAATTAAATCTTTAGCATCGGCGGGATCAATTTTGGCGTGAACTGCAACGGTTTTACTTTCGTTAGAAAAGGATTTATTGATTCCGAAAATCTTTCCTTTAATGGATTTATTAGATTGGTTTGTCAACACAAAATCGATTACCTGACCAATTGAAATCGAACCCAAATCTTTTTCATAAACATTCAAATCCAAATGCATCTGACTATTATCTACAACCTCAAACAAAGAAACTCCGGTTTGGGCAAAAGCGCCTTTAGCAATACTGATTTTCCCAACATAACCGCTTATAGGCGCAACAATTGGCACTAAAGACGAACTGCCTTTTGTACCAACATGCAAGGCTTCCAACTTATTTTTTGCTGCCTGCACACGGGCTCTTTCGGCAGCTAATTTGGCTTTTACTTCCTGAAATGTTTTCCTCGGATTCACATTTTCATCGCTCAATGTTTTCTGACGGTTGTATTCTAAATGCAAAAATTCAACATTGGCTGTTGCCGAATGATAATCTTCCTGCATTTCAATTACTTCCAGATTTTGAATAGTTGCCAAAACTTTTCCTTTGTTGACAAATGTCCCTTCTAAAACATAAATATCTTTTACTGTTCCGCCAATTAAAGTCGAAACCTCAGCCGAATTTTGCGGTGGAACTGTGGTGTAACCATTCGCTTTAATGATTTTATTCAGGTTTCTGTTTTCTACAAATCCGGTTTCAATGCCAACGGTTTTATATTGAGATTCTGTTAATGCGGCTTCTGTCTGCGATTTTTCTTCTTCATGCGTTTCTTCGGCTTTTTTTTCATTGCAGGAAATAAATATTCCGCTATACGCTATAAGCAGTAAGCTATAAGCTAATTTTCTTTGCGAACTTTGCGCTAAAATCTTTGTGAACTTTGCGGTTAAACTTATCTTCATTTTAATTGTTTTTGATGGTTGGAAATTGAAGTTCGATGGCACTTTGATTGAAACTGTGCGTGGCTTCGGCGAGTTGTTTTTTAATATCAATTGCCTGATTTAAAAAACTGATGTACGACCAATAACTCATATCGCCGTTTGCATAACTTTTTTGTGCCGTATCAATAATCTGGTTGGCGTATTGCAAACCTTCATTTTGATAATAATCTAAGTTTTTCTGCTGTTTTTGAAAGTTATTCTGCAATTCTTCTTTTTGCAGGTTCAGAATAATTTTGTTTTTATCGAATGCCAATTGCGATTGCGAAATACTAATTTCTGCAGCTTTGGCTTTTGCCGTATTTATGCCTCCAAAAATCGGAATCTGCAATCCCGCCGTGAAACCCTGAAACAGCGATTCAGTATTAATAGTCTGGGCAAAATATCCTAAACCTAATTTAGGTGTTCGGTTTGCTTTAAATATTCCGGCTTCTTTTTGGTAAACCGAAATCTGCTGCTGATAAAAATCTGTCAATAATGTTTCTGCTTTAGAATCCTTGTTATCTATAAAAGAATACTTTAATGAAGTCGTTTCATCTGGAATTATAGTTTCATTCGTCTGCACAAAAAACTGAAGCTGTCTTTGGTAAATAGCCAAATCGTAATTTAATTGCTCCTTTTGGGTTTCGATTTCTTTTACTTTGGCTTTAGCACTGATTACTTCAATATTGCCGCTTTCTCCGGTTTTAAAACGGAGTTCGGCATTCTTTAGGAATTTGGTGTAAATCTCGTTTAATTCTGAGTTTAGTTTTTGAATTGAAATTCCGTATAAATATTGATAATAGGCCAAAGTCACGGCTTTTTCGAGTTCGTAAGAGGATAAAGCTTTTCGTTTCTCCGCCAGTTTTGCCAGTTCTTCCTGCAATTGTCGGTTTGCTTTTGTGACATTTCCTAACGGAAAGAATTGCTGTACTGAAACATTGTGATCAAAATCGACGCTGTTGAACTGCCCGCCTTGATATTGAACCTGTAATGGATCTGGTTGAAAAGCGGTTTTCTTTAAAAGCGTTTGTTTTTCTATTTCTTTATCGGCGATTTTTAGGTCGATGTTGTTTGATTTGGCAAGTTCTATTGCTTTTTCTAAAGATATTTTGGCTTGCGCCGATGTTATTGTGCTTGCCAATAGGAATGCAATTAACCTCAATCCCGATAGCCATCGGGAGCAAAGTATTTTTGATTGATTTTTATATGTTGATTTTTTCATTTCATTTGTTTTTTTTAACTCTCGCAGATTTTGGAGATTTAGCAGATTATTATAATCAAAAATTAAATCTGCCGAATCTGCCGAATCTGCTGAATCTGCGGGAGAAATCATTTTACTTTACGGTTAAATTTCTCTAACATTAAATATAAAATCGGTAAAACGATTAAGGTTAATAAGGTTGCAGAGATTAAACCGCCAATAACTACCGTTGCTAAAGGTTTCTGCACTTCTGCCCCGCCGCTTGTGGATAATGCCATTGGCAAAAACCCTAAAGAAGCTACGGCTGCGGTCATTAAAACGGGACGCAATCTGGTTTTGGTTCCGATTATGACTCGTTGCAGCGGATCTAAAATTCCTTCTGATTTTAATTGATTGAAATAGGAAATCAGGACAATTCCATTCAAAACCGCAATTCCGAATAAGGCGATGAAACCAATTCCGGCGGAAATACTAAACGGCATTCCTCTCAGCGAAAGCGCAAATACCCCTCCAATAGCTGATAACGGAATGGCTGTAAAGATTAAAAGTGCTTGTTTATAGCTTTTAAAAGTAAAATACAGCAAGATTAAAATCAAACCTAAAGCGATTGGTAATGCAACCGAAAGTCGTTTTGTGGCTTCAATTAAATTTTCAAATTGTCCGCCATAGGTTACATAATAACCCGTAGGAAGTTTGAAATCTTTGTCGAGTTTTTGCTGAATTTCTTCTACAACGGTTTTAATATCTCTGCCTCTAACGTTTAAACCAACAGTAATTCGTCGTTTTCCATCTTCGCGCGTAACTTGCACAGGGCCTTGTTCATAATCAACACTTGCGACTTGTGAAAGCGGCACTTGCTGTCCGTTTGGTAACGGAATAAACAAATTGCTCACATCAGTAATATCAGCGCGATTATCCTGATCCATTCTTACTACAACATCAAAACGTTTACTTTCTTCGTAGATTTTTCCGGCACTTTCTCCGGCAAACGACGAACGAATAATTTGATTGATATCAGAAATATTTAATCCGTATAAAGCGATTTTATTGTAATCGTATTTAATTGTGATTTGAGGCAGTCCGGTTACTTTATCGGCTTTTAAGTCGCCAATTCCTTCGATGCTTTTTATTTTCGAAATTAATTCTGATGCCTTTGAATCTAAGATTTCCAGATCATCACCAAAAATTTTGATGGCAATATCGCTTCGGCTTCCCGTCATTAATTCGTTAAAACGCATTTGAATAGGCTGCGAAATTTCGATGTTAGCGCCCGGAATTACTTCCATTTCTTCTTTCATGGCGTTTGCCAGTTCTTCCCAATTATGGTATTTACCTTTCCATTCTTTTTTGTCTTTTAAAACAATAATCAAATCGCCGCTTTCAATGGGCATTGGATCGGTTGGGATTTCCCCGCTTCCTATTTTGGTTACGATGGTTTTGATTTCAGGGAATTTGGCTTTTAAAATCTGTTCATATTTGGTTGTGGTTTCTACCATCTGCGTAAGCGAACTTCCTGTCATGATTGAAGCATTAATCGCTAAATCGCCTTCTTCAATTGTTGGGATAAATTCACCGCCCATATTATTGAAAATGATTAATCCTAAAGAGAATAATCCGAGAGAGATTCCTAAAACTACTTTTTTAAAGGCTAATGCTTTGTTTAAAAATGGAGTATATAAATTCTCAAACCAAAGCATCATTCTGTCGCTAAAGTTTTCTTTGTGTTCGGTTTTCTTCGAAAGAAATAATGCACTCATCATTGGTACATAGGTCAGCGAAAGTATAAACGCACCAATCACGGCAAAACCCACTGTCATGGCCATTGGTTTAAACATTTTTCCTTCGGTTCCTATTAAAGCAAGAATTGGTAAATACACAATTAGAATAATGATTTCTCCAAAAGCGGCACTATTCCTGATTTTTGATGCCGAATTGTAGATTTCAACATCCATTTCTTCCTGCGAAAGTTCTTTATTGCGTTTGAGTTTCTGTAGATGATGCATGGAAGCTTCTACAATAATAACAGCGCCGTCGACAATAATCCCAAAATCTATGGCACCTAAACTCATCAGGTTTCCGCTTACGCCAAAGGCATTCATTAAAATAATAGCAAATAACATCGCCAGCGGAATTACCGATGCAACGATTAATCCGGCACGAAGATTTCCTAAAAACAGAATCAGCACAAAAATGACAATTAAAGCTCCTTCGAGTAAGTTTTTAGTAACGGTTCCAATGGCGTTATCAACCAGTTTTCCTCTGTCAATAAAAGCTTCTGCAACGACACCTTCGGGCAGACTTTTATTAATCTGGATCATTCTTTCATGGATTCGGCTTACAACGGCGCTGGAGTTTTCGCCTTTCAGCATTAAAACTAAACCGGAAACTATTTCTCCTTTTCCGTCTTTTGTTGAGGCGCCGTAACGTAATGCAACGCCTTCGCGAACCTGCGCTACATCACGAACCAAAACTGGAGAACCGTTTCTGTTTTTAACAACGACGTTTCCAAGGTCTTTTACACCTTTTGCCATTCCTACACCACGAATGAAATAGGCGTATTGATCTTTTTCAATATAAGCGCCTCCGGTATTTTGGTTGTTTTTTTCTAAGGCATCAAAAATTTCGGTAATCGTTACGCCCAGACTGTTTAGTGTATTTGGGTTTACGGCAATTTCGTATTGTTTTAGTTTTCCACCCCAGGCACTTACATCGGCAACGCCACGAATTCCCTGTAATTGTGGAATAATAATCCAATCCTGAATGGTTCTTAATTTTACGGCGTCGTATTTGTTTTCGTAGCCTTTTTTGGCGTAAACATCATATTGGTAAATTTCTCCAAGACCTGTTGTAATTGGTGCTAATTCCGGTGAACCTGCATAAGCGGGAATATTTTCTTCGGCTTGTTTTAAGCGTTGAAATATTTGTTCGCGCGCCCAGTAAATATCGACATCGTCTTCAAAAACAACGGTTACGACAGACAACCCAAAACGGGAAATACTGCGGAGTTCTATAATATCGGGAACGGTTTTTACGGCTTGTTCCAGCGGATATGTTATTAACTGCTCGACTTCCTGACTTGCCAATGTGGGCGCTGTGGTAATAATCTGAACTTGATTATTAGTAACATCCGGCAAGGCATCGAGCGGCAATTGTTTAAGCGAATAGCTTCCCCACGCTATCAAAACGAGGGTAAATAATAGTATAACGAATTTGTTTCGTATACTAAACTGAATGATTTTATCTAGCATTTGAAATATATAATGACATGAGAATTGAGACAAAAGTTTGTCTGATACATTTGTGGAAAACCCACAGTTCTCTAACCCGATTTATCGGGATATCATTATGCTATTTGAGGGGGCTGCCAAATACTTCCGTAGAAATTAGAAGTAAATACAGAATTATAACTTGGTAAAGGAATTGAAATTTTTGTGTAAGCTGAAGGGAATTCGAAGTTTACAGCTATCTGGTAACTTAAAACTTGTGCTCCGCAGCAGTTGCAGGCACAAAATGGAGAACATAAATCGTTGTCTTTATCATGCGAATGATTTTCTTCTGATGAAAACCGGGCTGTTTTATGCATAGCGCTGTTTACTTCCATATCTGCACAGGGCATATTTGAAAGTGCCATCAAATAAATTGACATAAGTATTGCTATCCATTTCATTACTGTAAAAATAATATAATATTCTGTTTGTAATTCTATCTGATCTTAAAAAAGTCGTAATAGATTGATTTTTAAGCATATTTATTAAAAAATAGTTCTTCCTAAAAGAAATTTTAGTTAACTTTAACAATAATTAACTCATATTATTACATATAATCACTTTCAATACCTCTATTTTACGCCTGTAAAAACAAAAGATAAAGCCGAAATTCCCTCAGAATACATTAGTACATATTTATTTCAAGCAGTTTTATTTTAATCAACTAATACTCTAATCAATGAAATGTAAAAAACTAATATCAGCCGTTTTTTTATTATTTAGTGTTTCATTTTTCGGTCAGGTTTATACTGAGAAAATCGTAGGACAAAAAAACCAGGAGTTAAAAGACAGTCTTAAAGTTGCCGATTATCCTTATGCCCTTCCTATCTGGGGTGAAAAAGTAGCTCAAAAAGGATACAAACTTCCTTATTCAGCCGGGCTTTCCATAAATTATTTCTGGCAGGATTCTGAAATTATCATCAGTAATCTTCAAGTGGGTTTTAACAACGGACCTATGTATAATTTAGATGAAATTGTACGTTTTGATAAATCTTCTGTCGAAGCGGGAGCACTTACTATTCGTCCGGATATATGGCTGCTGCCTTTTTTAAATATCTATGGTATTTTTGGAAAATCAAATCCTTCAACAAAAATCAATGCGGGAATTTATATACCTGATGCTGATAATAATTGGACTGAAATTGCCAATTTTAGTACAAAAGCCAATTTTAGTG
Source organism: Flavobacterium sp. FG68 (assembly GCF_057808895.1). Classification (NCBI taxonomy): domain Bacteria; kingdom Pseudomonadati; phylum Bacteroidota; class Flavobacteriia; order Flavobacteriales; family Flavobacteriaceae; genus Flavobacterium; species Flavobacterium sp. FG68. The sequence continues at coordinate 19,764 of NZ_JBMDIY010000044.1, read as the reverse complement.
CTACCACATTTGGTTTTGGAATGACACCAACCATAGGAATTGGAGGCGGCTGGCTCGCTCTTGATATGAATATGGCCTGGACAGATGTAAGTGCTTTAGATAAACCTGCTTTTTCGTATGTCTTTGGTCCTCGTTTAGGAAAAACATTTAAACTTCCTAAAGCAGATCAAAATATAGCGGTATGGGTTGGCGGCTTCAGGGTTCATATAGCCGGAAATACAAATGGAAATATTAATTTATCGGATGTAATCGATTTATCTACAGCGCAGGCAAAAGTCGACAATGGACTAACTAAGGTTTCTGAAAACCAGCAAAAGGTCGATACCTGGTGGGGCGGACTAACACCTGCCGAACAAAAAAATCCTGCTAATATTGCTAAACATAATACAGCAAACCGTGCGCTGGAAAGTGCCGGAAATTTTTTGTCAACTTTAGACGGTGCTTTAAGCACTGCCAGTTCTTCATCGGTTCAATATTCGCTTCAAAAAAGACCAAAAGATATGTGGAATTTCATTGTAGGGACTCAATATCAATTTAATAAACATATTATGTTTAGGGTCGAAGCTGGTTTTCTGGGAACTCGTACGCAAGCTTTAGGAGGAATACAATATCGTTTTGGATTATAACCTATTTTTATGAAAAAAGGTTTATTATTACTCGTCACTTTTTTTTGTATCAATCACGCGGAATCTCAGGTTTTGATTTCTCTGATTTTTGGTGATAAACTAAATTCTCCTTTTTTAGAGTTTGGTTTAGAAGGCGGTATCAATCTTTCAGATATTTCTAATATGGAGAGTTCTGGATTGAATCCCGGTTTTAATCTTGGTTTTTATTTTGATATAAAATCAAAGCAAAATCCGGCCTGGATGATTAATACAGGTGTGATTGTAAAATCTCCTATGGGCGCACGGCAGATTCCTCTTTATTCTTTAGAAGATGAAAATCTGGATAATACTTTTGCGGGCGGAACTGTTGATCGTGAGATTCGGTATTTTAATGTGCCTATTTTGATTAAATATCAGTTTAAAAATCGAATTTATCTTAAAACCGGACCTCAGCTTGGGCTTTTGGCTTCGGCTTTTGATCAGTTTAAAAATAAGATTAATGATAATGATGTGGTTTACAAGAAAAAGATTCGGGATGAAATCAGGGTTATTGATGCCGGAATTGCTTTTGGTACAGGATATCACATGAATGTGGGCAATGGTTTAAATATCACGATTCAATATTATTATGGTTTGGTTCCTGTTATGAAAGGTGACGGACCTAATGTATATAACAGGTCTTTGTATTTTACTGCCGGAATACCTATTGGGAAAGGAAAAGCGGCGCAAAAACGTGCTGAAAAAGAAGCGGAACTGAATAAAGTTATTCTTCCTGAGGACGAAGCTCCTAAAAAGTAATTAACTGTTTATGGAGTTGAGTAATGCTAATATTTCTTCGTTGTTTAAAACATAATCCGGTGTTGTAAACAATATCGCATTATTGGGCATAAAGGGCATATCTGCCGATAATGGATTTTGCACTACAATTTTTCCACCGTTTTCCTGAATGGCTTGTAATCCTAATGTTCCATCTGTATTGGATCCTGAAAACAGAATTCCAACCAAAGAACTTCCGAAGATTTCTGCTGCCGATTCAAAAGAAACATCGATACTTGGACGGCTGTAATTGATTTTTTCTGAGGTATCTAATGCGAGTGTATCGTCTTTTTCAAATAATAAATGATAATTAGACGGGGCAATGTATATAAAACCGGGTATAAGAATTGTTTTGTCTTCGATTGGTTTTACTGGAACGCTTGATTTTAAAGTAATTAATTCTTCCAGAGTCTGATCGTCTGTACTTTTGCGATGTACAACAATTACAATCGCATAATTACGCAGTGCTGTTAATTCAGGTAAAATCTGCATTAAAGCATTTAAACTTCCTGCCGATCCTCCTATTATTACTAACCTGCAGTTTGATATTATTTTATTTTCCTCCATATTTTCTCTTTTTCAAACTGTTTGTATTTGCCGGGAGAAATAGAATATTTTATTGTTTCTTTTGTGCCTAAGGCCAGAAAACCTAAAACAGCTAAGCTTTCATCAAATAAATTAATGACTCTTTTTTGAAGGTCACTATCAAAATAAATTAAAACATTACGGCATAATATAATATCAAATTCATTGAATGAAGTGTCTGATACTAAATTGTGCTGTGAATATACCATTTTTTGAGACAGCTCTTCGTTGAATTTTGCAATGCCGTAATTAGCGGTATAATAACTCGAAAAGTCTTCTTGTCCGCCCGCATCACGATAGTTTTGCGAATACTCTTTCATCATTCTGAGCGGAAAAATTCCTTTTTTGGCTGTTTCTAAAACCGTGGCATTAATATCTGTGGCATAAATTAGGGATTTATGCAGTAAACCTGCTTCTTTAAGCATTATAGCCATAGAATAGACTTCTTCGCCTGTAGAACAGCCGGCGTGCCATAACCTAATAAAAGGTTTTGTACCTAATAATGGTAAAATTTCTTTTCTTAAAATGCCGTAAAATGTCGGATCACGAAACATTTCTGTAACATTGACCGTGATCTCGTCGATCATTTGTTTGTAATACTCAGGATCAGAACGAACTTTTGAGAGAAATTCATGAAAATGACCAAATCCGCCTAACTGATATACCCGGTATACACGTCTTTTTAAGGATGCTCTTGAATAACTTCCAAAATCAAAACCGTAGTATTCGTAAACTTCGTTGATAAGTGTTTCTAATTCGATATCTTCAATCATAATTTACCCCATTCAAATTTTGCTTAATACAAGCAGTAACTTATCAACATCTACCGGTTTTGAGATGTAGTCATCTGCTCCGGCCTCTAAACATTTTTCTTTGTCGCCTGTCATAGCTTGCGCAGTAACCGCTACAACAAAAATAGATTTTCTTGACGGAATGGCTTTTATTAACGGAATGGCTTCATATCCATCCATTTCGGGCATCATCATATCCAGCAAAACTGCGTCGATATTTTCATCCGTTTTCAATAATTTTATTGCATCTTCGGCACTGTTGCAAGACAAACAATCATATGACTTAACACGCAAAGTATGTGTTAATGCGAAAATGTTTCTAGGATCGTCATCTACAATTAAAAGTCGTTTTTTACTCATAAACTTTTATATTTTTTTTGCTACAGATTAAAAGGATTAAAAAGATTTTTTTTATAATCTGTGAAAATTCCTTAATCTGTGGCTAAAATATTTTTTACTTATTTTTTAGCCACGAATTTCACAAATTTCACAAATTTTTAAATACTAAATCACCTATCTGATTTGTGTAAATTCGTGAAATTCGTGGCATTTTATTTTTATACTTTATCGTACAGCCAAACTCGCAATAACGATAATAACTGGTCAACATCTACTGGTTTTGTAATATAATCTGATGCTCCGGCTTTTATACATTTTTCCCTGTCGCCTGTCATTGCTTTTGCGGTTACGGCAATTACAGGTAAATTTAAAAACTTAGGATTGGCACGTATTTTCTCGGCTGCTTCGTAACCGTCCATATGCGGCATCATCATATCTAATAAAACGACATCGGTATCTGGATTTTCGCTTAGCACTTTAATGGCATCATTTCCATCAAAAGCCGTAATAATCGTCATTTTAAATACTTCTAAGGCTTTTGTAAGCGAATAAATATTACGAACATCATCATCAACAATCAGTACTTTTTTATCGTGCAGAATGTTGTTTAGTAAATTTAGCTTTTTATGCCCTTCTTTTTTGTCTTTTCCTTCCTTTTTATCTTCTACTAAATGAAGAAAAAGTGAAACCTCATCTAACATTCTTTGGTACGAATGTGCGGTTTTTACAATAATAGAATCAGCGTATTTCTTAATTTTTACTTCTTCTTTTAACGATAAACTTTTTCCTGTAAACACAATTACCGGAAGTTTCTCCAAGCCCGGATTTTTCTTAATGCCATCCAGAATTTGATACGCTTGTTTATCCGGAATTCCCATGTCCAGAATTACACAATCAACTTCTGTTTTATTTAAAGCCTGAATTCCATCTGAAACTTCGCTTTTTATCTCCGAATTGATATTATACGTTTCTAAGAAATAAGATAATGCTTTGGCATGTTTTGGGTTATCTTCAATAATTAAAACCTTTTGCGCTTCTTTATTAATAATATGTTCAATTCTTAAAAACACATCCGGAATTTTATCAAATGCCACCGGTTTATCTAAAAAGTCTACCGCACCTTTTAATAAACTTTCCTGTTTCAATTTATGTGATGACATAATATGAACGGGAATATGTTTGGTTTCGGCATGATTTTTTAATTCTTCCAGTACTTCCCATCCGCTTTTTACCGGAAGTTCAATATCTAATAAAACACCAACAGGTTTATACAGTAAAGTAAAGTTTAAGGCATGATCGCCTCTTACAGCAACAATTCCTTTATAACCTTTGTTTCGTGAAAAAGCCAAAAGTGATTTTGCAAAATGAATATCATCTTCAACAATTAAAATTACTTTATCTCCTTCTCTTATTTCGTTTCTGTCGTCGTCTATTTCGTCTGGAATAGTTGAGCTGATATATTTTTTTGCAGGCGTTCCTGCTTCGTTTTCAGGTTCCAGTTCTACAAACGCTGTTGGCGGTATTTTCTCCACATTTGTTTTGTAAGGAACAGAACCATAAACCGGAAGACATAATGTAAAGGTACTTCCTTCATTAACTCTACTATGAAGGATAATTTCTCCTTTAAGCAATTTTGCCAATTCCCTGCTGATTGATAATCCTAAACCGGTTCCGCCGTATTTACGTTTTGTTGAACCATCGGCTTGTTGGAAGGCTTCAAAAACAAGCGGCTGTTTTTCTAACGGAATTCCTATTCCGGTATCTTTTACAATAAAGCAGATAATTTTGTCATCGTCTGTATTTATCTTGATTTCGAGTGTTACTTTTCCTTTTTCTGTAAATTTAATAGCGTTCGAAATCAGGTTTTTTAGAATTTGTTCTAAACGCATTTTGTCTGTTTTGATAACAATTGGCGCTTCTTTCGAAATAATTTCAAATTCAATTCCTTTTTCTTTAGCTACAAGATTAAAGAGATTCCAAAGTGTGTCTGTGATTTCTTTGGTTGAAATATCTAAAAATTCCAATTCCATTTTACCGGCTTCGATTTTAGATAAATCAAGAATTTCATCAATTAAGCCTAATAAACTGTTTCCAGAACTCTGAATAACTTTAGCAAACTCAATTTCTTCATTGTTCATGCTTTTGTTATTGTTCTCTGATAATAAACGGCTTAAAAGCAAAATTGAATTAAGAGGCGTTCTTAATTCGTGCGACATATTAGCCAAAAACTCTGATTTGTAACGTGTTGTTAATTCTAAAGCTTCTGATTTCTTTTGAATTTCATTGTTTTTTTCTTCCAATAAAACACTTCTTTCAGAAAGTTCTTCGTTGGTTTGTTCCAATTCTTCTTGCTGTACACGCAATTCTTCTTCAGAAGCCTGCAGTTTTTCAGTCTGTGCTTCTAATTCGGCATTAATCGCTTCCAGTTCGCTGTGCTGTGTCTGAAGTTCTTCTGACTGCGATTTTGTTTCTTCCAGCAGTTCTAATACTCTTTTTCTGTTTTGAGTTGATTTTAAGGCAATTCCAATGTTATTGGCAACTGTTCGTAAAAACTCTAAATGCAACTCCGAAAAACCGTAAATACTCGCTAATTCAACCGCACCTTCAATTTTGTTATCCTGCAGCGGAACCGCCACAATATGCGTAGGTTTTACTTGTCCTAAAGCATAATTAATTTGAATATCATCTGCAGATAATGTTTTTAATTCTAATATTTTTCCTGATGAAATGGCCTGACCTATCAAACCTTCGCCTTTTCGAATGCGTTCGCGGTTTTTACTCGGTATATAGCTATATCCACCAGAAGATACTAATTCGTTTTCTTCAATAATATATAAAACTCCAGCGCTGCTATTCGTATATTGGCATAAAAACTCGATAACATCTTTAGAGAGTTTCTGGATTGATTTTTCGCCCAGCATCGCATTATTCAACTCTGCAACTCCGGTTTGAAGCCATTCTTTTTGAGAAAGAAGTTCAAATGAGTTTTTAAGGGAAACTCCCATTGTGTTCAACGATTCTCCTACGCTTCCCAGTGCATCTGCTTTTGTATCGTCTACACGAATATCGTAGTTTCCTTTTGAAATATTGGTTGCAATGTTACTGATTGCTTCAATTCTTTGAGCTGTTTCAATATCCTTTTTCTCCAGTTCTTTTTGTAATGCTGAACGTTCGTTGTAATCTTTTAGGATTCTGATCAGGAAGACAATCGAAATAATAAAAGCGATGAAAAAGGCGACTATAATTAAAATCAAACTATAGTTACCATAACGCTCAGAATTTGAATTTCGTTCTTCCAGAAGCTTTTGTTCTGTGTTTTCTATTTTTTTGATAACCGCTCGTATGTCGTTCATCATTATCCTGCCTTCATTTAAGTCAAAGACAAGAGTTTCCTTGTTTAAACGCTTTTTTACGATTTGATTATTCAGGTATTTAAAGAACCCCGAACGTTTAGAGGCTAAGTCGGTTAACAGTTTTTGCTGTGGAGGATTATCTGCTGTAAGCTCTTCCAGCTTTTCAAAATAAGCATTTGATTTGGATTCAGATTCATTAAACCGGTCTACAAACTGTTCGTCACCGGTTAATAAATAACCGCGCATACTCGTTTGGGCTTCTGTAATAATGGCCGAACCTTCGTTTAAGTTGTAAATAACATCCTGGGTATGATTTACCCAGAAATTACTGTTTAACAAACTTTTGATGCTTATAAAGGAAGCAACAGAACTAATTGTTAACACTAATAATGAAACTAATGAACTGATTAGCAGATTTCTTTTAAAGTTACCATTCATGGTTTAAAGTGTATTTTATTCGTATTTTAGGGGAAGAACTATAATAAAGCTGGCGCCTTTGCCTACTTCACTTTTTGCCGTTATTAATCCGTTGTGTTTTTCTATAATTTTTTTTGCGATTGCCAGACCAATTCCGGTTCCTTCATAAGTCTGTCGGTCGTTTAAACTCTGGAAAATAATGAAAATTCGGTCCAGATAAATTTCATCAAAACCAATTCCGTTATCTTTTACCACAATTCTGCAATACTTTCCTTCTGGCGCAGTTGGGCTGTCAAACGATTTATCGGCAATTAATTCGGCCGTAATTTCAATTAATGGAGGTTCATCACCACCTGAGAATTTAAGGGCGTTTCCAATTAAATTTTGAAATACCTGCCTTAACTGGCTCGGAATACTGTCTATTGTGGGGAGTTCTGTAGCTTTTACAGTCGCATTTTTTCTTTCAATCAAATAATCAAAATCCGAAAGAACTTCCTGTAAAACCACATTAAGATCTGTAACTTCCGGTTTAACCTGTGCTGATAATCTGGAATAGGCAAGAAGATCTGTGATAAGGGTCTGCATTCTTTCGGCAGATTTTATGGTTCTGTCTACATAATCAATTCCTTTTTCATCTTCTTTTAAGTAAAGTTCCTTGATTATTTTAATAAAAATCTGGATTTTCCTTATAGGTTCATTTAAATCATGCGATACTACCCAGGCAAACTGCTGTAATTCGTGATTTTTCATCTCTAATTCTTCGTTTTTCAAAACCAGTTCTTTGGTTCTTTCCGCAATTTTGATTTCGAGATTATCCTGCGCTTCTTTTCTAATTTTGATTTCTTTAGAAAGAAGGTCTTTTATACCTTTTAGCTCATTTTGCTGTTCATAAATTTTGATGAAAGTTTTTACCTTCAGCATCAATAAATCCGTATCAACAGGTTTTGTAATGTATTCTACCGCGCCGCTTTCATATCCTTTAAAGATGTATTTTTTTTCGATGTTTAATGCCGAAAGAAAAATTACGGGAATGTCTTTGGTTCGTTTATTTCCAGAAAGAATTTTTACTACTTCGAAGCCGTCAAGTCCGGGCATCTGTACGTCCATAATAATAAGACAGTAGTTTGTTTTTAAGATTTTCTTTAAGGCTTCTTCACCAGATTCGGCAGTATCTACGTCGATATTGTGCAGTTCTAATGTTTTCTTTAAGGCAATAATATTTGCCTTGATATCATCAACAATTAATACCATGCTGTTATGGGGAATAAAGCGTTACTAGTTAAAAAATATTGAATCATTGGTTTGAAAAGGTTCTTATTTAAAATATCTGATCCTATTTTAAATATGGTTAGTCAAAACTTTCAAATTTAGAAAAAAAACAAGCATTCAGTTTTACATCGGTATTTAATTCGTTACATAATTCCCATGTTTTTATTCCTAATTAAATTGAATTTATGAAAGTCAGCTTATTAAAAATTTACCCATTTGAAAAAAATTAAAACAATTATAGCTTTTTTCTTTCTTTTTTAATTTATAGAGGTAATCAAAATTTTATTAGAGCCCTGTTTTGATTGGTCAATCTGCTAATTTTAATCAATAGAATTTGTTTTTAAAAGTACATGTTATGAAAAAGCCTAAAACATTTCCGGAGCAAAAACAAGAGCTTCCCGGAAACGAACATAAAATGAATCCCGAACCGGAAATTATAAGAGAGAACTACACGGGAAGCGGAAAACTTCTTGGTAAAACTGCTTTTATAACCGGCGGTGACAGCGGAATTGGCCGAAGCGCTGCCGTACATTTTGCACGTGAAGGTGCCAATATTGCCATTGTTTATTTAAAAGAAGATAAAGATGCGCAGGAAACAAAAGCAATGGTTGAAAAAGAAGGTCAGCAATGTCTGCTGATAAGCGGTGACTTAAAGGATGAGAAATTCTGTAAAGAAGCTATTAAAAAGTGCATTACAACTTTTAAAACCATAAATGTTTTAGTGAACAATGCGGCTATTCAATTTCCTCAAAATGAACTGGAAAAAATTACCGCTGCGCAATTGCATAAAACATTTGAAACTAATATTTATCCGTATTTCTATATTACAAAAGCGGCACTTCCGTATTTAAAAGAAGGCGATACAATTATCAATACAAGTTCTGTAACTGCATATCGCGGCAGCGAACATTTAGTTGACTATTCGAGTACAAAAGGTGCTATTGTAAGTTTTACAAGATCATTGTCGACCATGCTTGCCAAAAGAAAAATCAGGGTAAACGGCGTTGCGCCAGGGCCAATATGGACGCCTTTGATCGTGGCAAGTTTTGACAAACTTTCAGATTTTGGAAAAGACAACCCAATGGAAAGAGCCGGACAGCCCTCTGAAGTGGGACCTGCGTATGTTTTTCTGGCCTGTGAAGACAGCAGTTATATCACCGGCCAGTTTATTCATATTAATGGCGGAGAATTAGTTGGTGGATGATAAGATTGCCCACAGATTTTACGGATTGAACAGGTTTACGCTGGTTATTTGTCATTTCGAGGAACGAGAAATCACACATGAGAGTCCGCAAAGTAAGGCTCTTCATCATTACTTCGCAGTATAACAAAAAAACAAATCTGTGTAAACCCGTTTAATCCGCAAACCCGTGGGCAAAAACTTAGAATCTTAGCCTCTCAGCACCTTAGAAACTTAAAAAAATGAACTACATAGACATCATAGGATTATTTGCCGGAGCCTGCATTACACTCTCCACAATTCCGCAGATTTTAAAGGTTTGGAAAACCAAGAAAGTAAAAGATATTTCCCTTAAAACCTTCAGCATTCTTACTTTCGGAATCGCAGTTTGGATTATTTACGGAATTCTAAAAAAGGATCTTCCCATAATAATCACAAACAGTGTTTCCTTATGCCTGAATCTCGTTATGGTATATTTTATTATTTATTATGAGAAAGAGTAGCTTTTGAGATGCTATGTTTTTTTGCCCACGGATTTTACTGATTTGAGCGGGTTTGCGCAGATTTAATTTAATTTGGTTTGTGTTGAGTTTGAATCTCGCAAAGTCGCAGAGGCGCAAAGTTTTAAAATTAATAGCGTACAGCTTTAGCTTGATGGAAAAGATAATTAACGCATAAAGGGCTTTAGCCAAACTATTACGGTTTGGCTAAAGCCTTTTCAAATATTCTTAGACCTCCAGCTAAAGCTGGAGGCAATTTGAAAAACCTTTTTAATCTTTATAATCTGTGGCAAAATAAAAACTTTGCGACTTTGCGACTTTGCGAGATTCAAACTCAACACAAATCCAAGTTTAAACCTGCGTGAAAAAACAAAACCTGCGCAAACCCGCTCAAATAAGTAAAACCCGTGGGCAAAAAAATCTAAAAATAAAAAAAACAGCTTCTTTAGGAAAAGCTGTTTTTTTCGTAATAGTAGTTAATATATAATGCTTGTTAGCTAGCTAATTTTTGATTGTATGGTTTAAATGAAAAATGATATTTTGCTCTAAGATGTCTTGCTGCAGCCAGCATTTCAGAAAAATTCATGGTTGAAATTCGTTTGATTTCATTAATCGGTTTCATTGCCAGATTAACAACAGGATCAAATGTGCTCAGGTAATTAAAACTGTGCTGCTCTACCTCTATTTCAACAATATTTTTTAGAATACTTTTTTTAAGCAGCGTTCCCACAAGTCCTTTTTGCGGCACTGTTTCGTATTCTTTTATTCTTTTTGAGATTCTTGAATTTTCTTTTCCTATGTAAATATAATTTCCAGAATCGTTTGTAAAATGCTGTTTAACCTGATTAGTCAATTCTACATTTTTGTTTTCAATTGTTGGCATTCCAAGTAATGTAAACTGAATACGTTTATGGCTTTCAAAATACAATACACTATTGATAACCGAAGAATTGCTTAAAACAGCCGATTGCTTTTTGCTTAAAACTTTCTTTTCTCCATTTGCGCCAAAACTATGACTTACGTTTCCGTTTTCGCAGTAAACAAAAAAGACAGGTGCGCTTTTAAAAGATTCGATACTCAAACTAACTTCTTCATTAAATTCAAGATCAAAATGCATAAACAGGACTTTATCATCAAATCTATTTCCTTTAATAGAGCCTTTTGTCCATTTTGATTTAATATCTAAATTATATTCATTGTTATTCGCTGTAAGCTGACCATTAAAACTATCTTTTAAGTCGTTAAAAACAGCATCAAATCCTCCGGTATTTATGTAAAGTTTTTTCATTTGCTTTGGTTTAAGAAAAGTAGTTTGTATCTATTTACGTACAAAAATAACTTTTGGTTTTTTACTCATTTTCTATAATCCAAATTTCGTACTTCTTGCAAATCAAATCCTTATACAATTTCAATCAGAAATTTCATAATTTTTAGCTGCGCAGCAACAAAGGTTCAAAGTGACAGAGAAACAAAGGTTTCCCTCTCAATACTTTAGAAAAGACGCACTGCAGTGCGTCTCTACAAAACCTTTGTCCCTTTGAGCCTCTGCACCTTTGAACCTTAAAAAAGAAAAAACAGCTGCTCCAGAATAAATCTGGAACAACTGCTCCTCAGCAAAATAAAAATACTTATCTATTTTATTTTATGTAAGTTCACTTATGTCTGCGTTTTTTGAATAATTTTTCTTCGGAATATCTTTAAAAAATTCGGCTTCTTCTAAATCTGCTGTTGGGCCGTATCCTAATAAATGAGTCCCTTTTTCCTGGTCTTTTGTTTCAATAATATATAAAATTGACATATCATCCGGATCGCTCATTCCTTCATAACGATGGTGCGCTACAATATATATTTCATCTGGCTTGTAAGCATATTTAGTTTCTGAATCGATTAAACAGCCATTGTCGAATAAATAATTCTTTGTATAGCCTTCATCCTGATATTTCTTTATATAGTCGGTTTCGTGTTTTTGTTCTCTTTTCATGATTTTGTAATTTAAGATTAGTTGATAATCTTTGTTAATTCAAATTTCATCATTAAAATCAATGAAAATTAACTCTATTAATTTTAATGTTAGCTCATTCAAAAAACGGAAAACAAATCAAAATTTATTTTTATAATTTTAGGTTTTAATCTGAAAAACTTTAGAAAACACTATATTAATTACACAAAATTTATTGTTTGAATCAAAACAAAAACAAATTTTTAATGAACAATACAAACCAAGATTTCATGGCAAAAGGAGGCGAAATGGGTGCATTAACCCGTGCCAAAGACTGGAGCAAAACTCCTGTTGGTGCTGTCGACACATGGCCGCAGAGTCTTCGTACTACTTTAGGAATTCTGCTGAACTCAAAATTCCCCATGTTTTTGTTTTGGGGACCGGAACATATTTGTTTTTATAATGATGCCTATCGTCCAAGTCTTGGAAACGATGGAAAGCATCCCGCTATATTAGGTCAAAAAGGTGCTGAATACTGGCCGGAAATCTGGGATTTTATTGGTCCGCTGATTGATCAGGTTTTAACAGAAGGCGAAGCAACATGGCATGAAGATTTATTACTGCCTATTTACCGAAACGGAAAAATGGAAGATGTTTACTGGACTTTCAGCTACAGTCCGGTTACAAATGATGATGGTAAAATTGACGGCGTTTTGGTAATCTGCAATGAAACTACAGATAAGGTAAACATTCACAAAAATTTAGAAGAAAGCAATAAACGCTACAGAAACAATATTCTTCAGGCACCAAATGCAATGTGCATTTTTAGAGGAAAAGATTATGTTGTTGAAATTGCAAATGAGCCTATGCTGGAATTTTGGGAACGTAAAGAAAACGAAGTTCTCAACAAGCCTATTTTTGAATCAATTCCTGAAGCTGCCGGACAGGGTTTAGAAGATATTCTTTTGAATGTTTATAATACCGGTGAAAGATTTACAGCTAATGAACTTCCGGTAAAACTAACCAGAAACGGCAAAATTGTAGATACTTTTGTAAATGTTGTTTACGAAGCTTTAAAAGAACCCGACGGATCGATCTCTGGAATTGTTGCAATTGCAAACGATGTTACGCTTCAGGTTACAGCACGCAATACAATTGAAGAAAGTGAAAAAAGATTTAAGAATATTGTGAGACAAGTTCCGCTTGGAATCGCCATTCTGAAAGGCAAGGATTTACTGGTCGAAATGGCTAATGAAACATACTTGCAAATAGTAGATAAAACCGAAGAACAAACGCTTAATAAATCGGCATTTGAATATCTGCCGGAAGCTAAAGAAACGGTTCAGCCTTTGCTTTTGCAGGTTTATGAAACCGGAATCCCCTATTTTTCAAATGAATTACTGGTTCCTTTAAACCGATACGGAAAACAGGAAGATTGTTATTTCAATTTGGTTTTTCATCCTTTAAGAGAAGAAAACAATGCTATAACAGGCGTTATTGTTGTAGGTTATGAAGTTACAGAATCAATAAAAGCACGTTATTATCTGGCTGAAAGTGAAAAAGCATTTAGGAACCTTGTAATGCAGTCGCCTATTGCAATGACTATTTTTAAGGGAAAAGACCATATTATTGAGATGGCCAATAGAACCCTGCATAATGATATTTGGCAGAAAGATCCAAGTGAAACTATTGGTAAACCTTTATTAGAGGTGTTTCCTGAGCTCTTAGATCAAAAATATCCTCAATTACTTGACGAAGTACTATACAATGGAAAAACGATTCGTGAAAACGAATCTATTGCATATATTGATATTAAAGGCAAATTAGAGAAGTTTTATCTGGATTATCAATATACTCCTTTGTATGAAAAAAATGGAGAGATATCATCGATTATGGTTACCGTAAACGATGTTACAGAGAAAGTAGAAGCCAGGAAAAAGGTAGAAGATGCCGAAGAAAGAGCACGTTTAGCATCTGAAATTGCCGAAATCGTAACCTGGGATTTAAATATTCCAACGCAGGAATTGATTTATTCTGATAACCTGCCGGAGTTGTTTGGTCTTCCAAAAAACTTAAAGATATCACGACCGCAAGTGCTCTCCCGAATTCTTCCGGAAGATTTTGATAACATTCAAAAAGCTTACGAAATTGCTTTGCAAACCAATATTTACAAATACGAAGCACGGGTTTTAAAACCAGATGACAGTATTGCCTGGATTCGCGTTCACGGCAAGATCTTTTTTGACGAATTAAAAAATCCTACTAAAATGCTGGGCACTGTAATGGACATTACGGAGGAAAAGAACAGACAGGAAATTTTAATGAAAAGTGAAAAAAAATTCCGTGTTCTTGCAGATTCTATGCCGCAGTTTGTGTGGACAAGTGACACAATGGGAAATCTGGATTATTTCAATCAGTCGCTTTATGATTTTTGCGGGATCACAAAAGCCGATGTCGATCAAAACGGATGGCTGCAGGTGATACATCCTGATGATCGTGAAGAAAATATCAACATCTGGATGCAGTCTATAAAAACGGGAGAAGAATTTTTGTTTGAACATCGTTTTCGCCGTCATGATGGTATATACCGCTGGCAGTTTAGCCGCGCCATTCCGCAGAGAGATCCTGAAGGAAAGATTCAAATGTGGGTTGGTACCAGTTCTGATATTCAGGATCAAAAGGATTTTACAAATCAGCTTGAAAAGCAGGTTCACGATCGAACTGAAGAGCTGGAACTTAAAAACCGTGATCTGATTAACATGAATATTGAACTCCAGTCTTTTGCTTATATTTCAAGTCATGACTTACAGGAACCGCTTCGGAAAATCCAGACTTTTGCGAGTCGTTTAGCAGAGTTGGATGATCAGAATATTTCGGCGAAAGCCAAAACATATTTAGAACGAATTGAGGTTTCGGCTAAAAGGATGCAGACATTAATTCAGGACCTTCTCACCTATTCCAGAACCAATTCTGCCGAAAGAATTTTTGTAAAAACTAATTTAGATGAAATCGTTGAAGAGGTTTTAATGGATTTTTCGGAACTTATAGAAGAAAAAAATGCTGTTATTGATCATCATCCTTTGGGAGACGGAACTGTTATGCCTTTTCAGTTTCGACAGCTGCTGCATAATTTAATTGGAAACGCACTTAAATTCTCCCGAAAAGATATTCCGCCGCATATTGAAATTAAAGCACGCAGAGTTCCTGGAAGTCAACTAATTTTTAAAGTTAATTATCCTGAAAAAACATATTTCTGCCTGCGAATAAAAGATAACGGAATTGGTTTTGATAATGAATACAATGAACGAATTTTTGAAGTTTTCCAGCGATTAAATACTGAAAGCGAATTCTCCGGAACCGGAATTGGTCTGGCAATTGTAAAAAAAATTGTCGAAAACCATAAAGGAATTATAAAAGCAAAAAGCGAAAAAGGTCAAGGTGCAACTTTTAAAATTTTCCTGCCCGAGCTATAAAAAAACGCCAAACTCATTTAGTTATAAGTTTGGCGTTTTTTTTATGTTTTAAGTTTAACTACAATTTATACACAAAAGTCTTTTTGTCCGGAACAAATTCTTTCCAGTTTATGGTAAGCGAATGTTCTATCGATTTTATGATATCTTTCATTAAAACCGGTTTTGTAATAAAATAATTTGCGCCCAGATTAAGACATTTTTCAATAATACCAGGTTCATTTGATGTTGAAAAGATAATCACCGGAATATCACTTTTTTCTTTAGAACCTTTCAGCTCGTTTAATACATCAAAACCGTTTTTCCCCGGCATATTCAAATCTAAGAAAATGACAGTGGGAGTTGGCGGCGGATTATAAACGGCATTTAAGAGCTTTTCTCCACCTGAGTAAGTCTGGAGGTTAATTTCTTGTGATAATGACTCTACAGCGTCTGTAAATATGCTTAAATCGTCTTCATCATCATCAGTGTAGAATATCGTCCATTCTTTCATATGTAATTTTGGGTAAATCTGTTTGTCCAAAGATAGTTAAAATTGGCGAAATAAAACAATTTGTTTAGAAATTCTCACAAAATCGGTTAATTGAAATATAATAATTTAAAAATATAATTCTGTAAGCCATTCCATGGCAAAAATCTCAATTTTGTTATACAGCGTTTTAACGCTTTGAATCAAAATATTAAATATAAAAATTATAGAGCCATGGGAGATCATAAAGACCTTACAGAAAATTTAGCTGCTGATAAAATCAAAGAATTAGCAGAAAACATAAAAACGTGCATGTTTTGCACTTACGACAGCTACAGACTGCAGTCACGACCAATGTCTGTTCAAAAAGTAGATGATTTGGGACGTCTTTGGTTTTTGTCTGACCGAAACAGTACTCATAATGCAGAGATTACCCTGAACCCGCAAGTTGAGTTATTCTTTTCTGAACCACACGATAAATTCCTGACTATTCACGGAACGGCAACTATTTCGTACGACAGGGAAACAATCAAAGAATTATACGACCCAATTGTAAAAGTATGGATGCCGGGCGGTGAAGATGATCCCAATTTAAGCGTGATTACCGTAACGCCGGAAGATGGTTATTACTGGAACAACAAAAACGGTAAGATTGTAGCTATTGCAAAAATGACCGCTGCTTTTGTTACCGGGAAAGTTATGGATGACGGTATTGAAGGGAATTTAAAATTGTAGTTTTTTAAATCGGAAAGATTTTAACCGCAAAGTCCGCAAAGGTTTACGCAAGGTTCGCTAAGATTAATTTCTTTGCGTGCTTTGCGTTTTTTCTTTGCGGACTTTGCGGTTAAATCAATTAAACATTCATAATCCTCTTCATCTCTAAAGCATTCAAAATCCCTGCTTCGCTTGCTGTATTATTAAAATATATAAATCCTGATTTTAAATTAGTTGTGGTTTTCATCTGAAGTAATTCTTCAACTGAATAACTGGAGTAAAACATATTAGGAACTCCGTGTAACCGAATGTAAACCAGCGGAAAATCTTTAAAAATAGTCTGTGGTAATTGCGGGTGACTTACACTGCAAAATGTGATATTATTTTCCATAAAAGCATTCCAAACCTCTTGATTCCACCAGGTTTTATGGCGAAATTCAATTACGTTTTTGAATTTTAAATCCAGATTGCTGATAATTTGTTTTAATCTTTCTGAAGTAAAATAATAACTCGGCGGAAACTGAAAAAGCACACAAGCCAGCTTTTCTTTTAAACCATTTTCGCAGACATTATAAAATTCTGAAATCAGGTTTTCACAATCTGAAAATTGTTTGATATGAGTAATTTCTTTGGGTGCTTTTACCGAAAAAAGAAAATTTTCCGGTGCTTTATTGTACCAGTTCGTAAGGATTCTAAGCGTTGGAAACTTATAAAAGCTTCCGTTGAACTCATACGTGCTAAAGTACTGGGAATAAAACTCAAACCATTTCGAGTATGTCAGATTGTCAGGGTAGAAAATTCCCTTCCAATAGCGATTATTGTAACTTGAACATCCTATTAAAATTTCGTTTTTCATTTGTGAAGCTGTTGGCAGTTATTGCAATAAAAACTTCGACGGTTTTTCTTCCCTGTCGGATCTTTTATGATGGGCAAATTGCATCTTTTACATTCTTTTTGCGAATAAGCAAGCCAATGTTTTTTGAGTTCAAATTTCTTTTTCCAATACAAAAATTCAAAACTGTAAATCGAACATTCGGCTATAAGTTCATCTAATTTTTCCGGCGGAATTTTTCCAACCAAAGATTCAGGATGAATAAAACATCGGTACAAAACTTCATTTTTAATAATATTCCCTACTCCCGAAAATATATTTTGATCTAAAACAGCATCGCAAATCATTTCATTTGGGATTTTATCAAGACTTCGTTTTGCTTTTTTTGCGTCCCAATTTTCATTTAAAACATCTGCGCTCCAATCATAATATTGATTTATCTGTCCTTCTAAAATCTTTACTGAACAGGTATAAAAGTTGATTTCTCCGCTCGAAAACCCTAAATGCAACCTTGGTGCAGTATCCTTTTTTTCGTTGATTCTGTAGGTTCCAAACATCATTAAATGGATTTTAACGGTAAAATCTTCAAAACAAATCAGGAAATGTTTTCCCCAGGTTTTAAAAGATAATAGCGTTTTATCCCTTAAACGCTCCAGATCGATACTGGCGTTTCCAGAAACTTCAATTACTTTTTTTCCTGCAAATTGGTGTACTTCTTCTTTTAGAATCAATATTGACGGACCTTCGGGCATAACTTTAGCTTTAAATTTTTAATGAAAAAAAAGTGCAGTTTTTTAGAAACTGCACTTTTTATATACTATTTTAAACCTTATTCTGCTTCTGCAGCTTCAAGATTTACAGCATTTACAGCAACTTCTGTAAGCAGTTTATCAGCTCCTTTTTCTTCATCAAGTGTTTGCTCTAATAAAGCTGCGGCTTCTTCATAACCCAGTGTTTCGGCAAACTGTCTTAAAGTTCCGTAAGTGGCAATTTCATAATGTTCGATTTTTTGACTGGCAGCAATAATTCCGGCATCGCGAACCACACCAATTTCTGTTTCTTCAAGAATTCCTTTTCCTTCTTCGATTAAACCTTCCATTGCATCGCATTTTTTAGCAGTAGCTTTTTTACCAATTAGTTCAAAAACTTTTTCTAAACGCGTTACGTGTTCTTCTGTTTCGGTTAAATGGTTATTAATAGCGTCGATTAATTCTGCTGAAGTAGCATTTTTAGCCATTGTTGGCAATGCTTTGGTTAATGCTTTTTCTGCCCAGTAAATATCTTTTAAACTATCTTCAAATAATTCTGATAATCCTGCCGCAGCATTCGATTTTGGTTTTGTTACTCCTCTTTTTACTGTTTCTTTTGTTCCAGTACTTTTCTTATCATCCGTAGTTTTCATGGTAATAATTTTTATGATTAATAGTTTGATAAAATTACTTTCTTGATTACCAGTAAGGTTATATGATTCTTTAATTAAATTTCATTCTAAACATCTGTTAATTATGCAATTAGATTTAGTAATTCTATAAGAAAATCTTTATGATTGAGAATTAGATTTGTATATATAACTATTTAAAATTAACATCATGAACACTACAGATAATAGAAATGGTACTTTTCCGAAAGATCCGGGAAGTCCAGATTCAGATAGAAATACGGTTATGAATGAGGAACTTTATGATTTAAATACGAAAGAAACTCAAAACAGCCGCTCAGAAGATGCAGAACGTGGTTATACGGTTCGAAATGGCCATAACCCTAACAAACCTAATCCTGATGAGAGATCGGGCGTTTACGACGACGATTTGGATGATTTAGATGATGATTTCCATAAAGACAGAGATCTTGAAGACAACAATGATGATATTTATGAAGTTGTTTTAGAAGATGAAGATGATTTTGATGAGGAAGATGAGGATGAGTATATCGAAGAAGACTTAGATGAACAAGAACTTGATAAGGTCGAAAACGATGAATTTGATAATCCTGCTGATACTTTTGAAAACAACTTTAATGAAACCGAAGAGGATTTAGAGGACATTGACGACGATGAGGAAGAAGAAGACAGCGAATACATCGAAGACGATGTTCAGGAAGACGATGATTATACAGAAGAAGATAAAAGAAGATTGTAATTTTTTGGAAGATTGAAAGAAAAAAGAGCTGTTTCAAAGTCGAAACAGCTCTTTTTGTATAATTATTTTATTTGTTTTTAATGAAAATCATTTATTATTCCGTCCAGTTATCATTCCGTTAGGAATGTCTCATTGGTAGAAAAAACATGAATTGAGTAGCATTTATGTTCCGTAGGAACATTTGAAATGTTAGATTATAAAAAAACGATGTCAAAATCAAACGTTCCTACGGAACGTAAATTATGATAACAATATTAATTTTTCTACCAACGAGATGTTCCTACGGAACAAAAAATATATAAAAACAAAAATTGTTGCTTTTTGATATCCAGCTATCATTCCGTTAG
>NZ_JBMDIY010000043.1:0-49826 GCF_057808895.1 Flavobacterium sp. FG68 | reverse complement strand
ACTAATTATAAAAATGTAGCTTAACTTTTTCTCCAGTTTTTGTTTGCATATCCAATCCAATCTTAGGAACATATTATAAAGGAGGAAAACAAGTAACAACCATTACAAAATATTTATATTAATTACCCAGAACCAAATACTTCATGTATTTGGTTTTTTTATTGGTAAAAATTGGTGAAATTCGTGTTTAAATAATATGCCATGCAATTCAGAACCCAAATTCCAATTTCAAAAAGTAACAATCCAATCGATTATAATTCGAAGATACTTTCTGTAGGTTCTTGTTTTGCAGAAAATATGGCCGAGAAATTTGATTATTTCAAGTTTCAAAACGAAACAAATCCGTTTGGAATTATATTCAATCCCGTTTCAATTGAAAAATTATTTAGTCGGGTTTGTAAAGATGAATTGTTTACAGAAAAAGATGTTTTTTTTCACAATGAACGCTGGCATAGTTTCGAAGTTCATTCAGATTTAAGTAATGCAGACCGACAAGAATTGTTAGAAACACTCAACAAAGCCATTTCAGAAACTAACAAAAAAATCAAAGAAGCAACACACGTCATTATTACGTTTGGCACTTCATGGATTTACAGAAATATCGAAAGCACTGAAATCGCTGCCAATTGTCATAAAGTTCCTCAAAAACAATTTTTAAAAGAATTACTATCAGTTGATGTAATTCAAAAAAGTATTCAAAACACAATTGATTCAATTCAGACTTTAAATCCAGAAATCAATTTCATTTTCACGATTTCGCCAGTACGCCATATCAAAGATGGTTTTGTAGAAAATCAATTAAGTAAATCACATTTATTTTCAGCGCTGCATTCTGCGTTAAATAGGGAACACTTTAAACTGAATACTGAATACTTTCCATCGTACGAAATCCTGATGGATGAACTTCGCGATTATCGTTTTTATAACGAAGATATGCTTCACCCCAACCAAATCGCGATCGATTATATCTGGAAACTTTTCAGCGAAAATTATATTTCGCAAGAAAGCATCTCAATAATGCAGGAAGTAGATGAAATTCAAAAAAGCCTGCGTCACAGAAGCTTCAACCCCGAATCAGAGCAACACCAAAAATTCTTAGCTAAACTTCAGCAGAAAATGAATCTTTTAGAAGAAAAGATTTCCCATATTAAATTTTAATTTTCAGCAAGCACCAAACATTTATGAAATATTTAGGCATAAAAAAACTTTGTGTCTTAGCGCCTTCGTGGCTAAAACTCAAAAGTAAGAAATTAACTATTTTACAGTGAAATTTTAGAATAATTCCCAATAATTATGTAAATTGTTAAAGGCTTAAATTTTCCATTTTTGTAAGATGTGTAACCATGCTTTTTTCAGAAGCAATTAAATCCTGTATTTTATTGACCTATGAATAAGAAACCAATTTATTACGTAAAAAAAACACTTCGTATACTATTATGGTGCGTGGTTTCTGTAGTTGCACTTTTATTACTTCTTATTATATTAATTCAGGTTCCTTCTGTTCAAAATTTCACCAAAGACAAAGCGATTTCCTATCTCCATAAAAAGATAAAAACCAAAGTTTCATTAGATCATATTTCTATCAAATTCCCCAAAGATGTAGTTCTGGAAGGTTTTTATTTTGAAGATCAAAAAAAAGATACTTTGCTGGCAGGTAAACGTTTAGAAGTCGATGTTGACCTTTTTAAATTGGTTAGCAGTGAACTCGAAATCAATTCTGTTTCTCTTGAAAATGTAAAAGCCAATATTTCCCGAAATAAAGACGGGGTTTTCAATTTCGATTATATCATAAAAGCATTCGAATCAAAAGAACCCAAAGTTGAAGATCCAAATGCTAAACCATTTAAAATTTCAGTTGTAAAAGTAAATCTGGATAACATCAAATTTAATTTTAAAGATGATTATGCTAAAAACGATATTGCCGTAAAACTGACGCATTTCGATACTAAATTCAATAAATTCGATTTGGATAAAATGGATTTTGATATTCCGAATATCGATTTAAACGGATTAAAATTAGTTTTAAATCAAGATGTTGTGGAACAAATTGCAGTTGTTTCGGTAAAAACCGTAGATACAATTTCAAAACGCAAAGACTTCAAATTAAAACTGGGAAAAATCAGTTTGTCAAAAATTGATGTTGCTTATGATAATAAAGATTCAAAATTAGATTCGGGAATAAAACTCGGAAATCTGAATTTATCTGTAAATGAAATCGACTTAAACAAACAACTTTTAGATTTCGATACTTTCGAATTAAAAAATCTTAGCGGAAATCTGCGTTTAGGAGTAAAAGATAAACAAATACAAACGCCAAATTTAGACACAACAGCGATAAAACAAGCAGGCTGGAAAGCCAAACTAAATAAAGTCAACATACAAAACATTGCTTTTAAATTTGATAATATGCAATCGAAACCAACTTTAAAAGGAATCGATTACAGCCATTTAAATCTAAGTAAATTCAATCTTGAAGCCGAGAAATTATATTATGGTAACGATATTATTTCGGGCAATATAAAATCACTGGCAGCAACAGAAAAAAGCGGATTGAACATTCAGTCTTTAAAAACAGATTTTTTCTACGGTCCAAAAAATGCCTATTTAAATAATCTGTATTTAAAAACACCGCAAACCCTTGTAAAAGATAAAATTAAGGTAGAATATAAATCACTCGAAGCACTTCAAAAAGATATTGCAAATCTTGCTGTCGATGCTAATTTAAAAGATTCGAAAATAGGGTTTAAAGACATTTTGTTATTTGCTCCCGATTTACAGAAAACAAATCCTTTTAAGAGTAATCCAAATGCTGTTTTATACATAAACAGTCGTGTGAGCGGAAAAGTAAAAGATTTGAATATTCCGAAATTCGAAATGAGCGGAATTGGAACTACAAAAGTTTCCCTTTCGGGAAAAATAACCGGACTGCCTGATGCGCAAAAAGCATATTATGATTTAGATATCAAAAAAATGGCTACGACTTTTAAAGACATAAATACGTTTGTACCAGCCGGAACAATTCCGAAAAACATTCAGCTTCCGTCGCAAATAAATCTGCAGGGAAAATTTAAAGGATCTGTTCAGAATTTCAAAACCAATTTGGCCTTAAATAGCAGTTTCGGAAATGCAAAAGTTGATGCTTTATTCGATCAGCGCGTTAAGAAAAAAGAGAAATACGATGCAACGGTTTATTTACTTGATTTTGATTTAGGCCGATTAATCAAAAATGATTCAATTGGAAAAATTACGCTTAAAGCGAAAGTAAAAGGAAATGGTTTAGACCCGAAAACAGCAAAAGCAGAATTGGACGGAATTGTGCAGAAAGCGGTTTTCAACAGATATACGTATAGAGATTTAGCTTTAAAAGGAAATATTGCAAACGGTTCATTCGCAGTAAAATCTGGAATGAAAGATCCGAATTTAAATTTTGATTTGGTTGCGAGCGGAAATACACAAGAAAAATATCCGTCAATAAAATTAAAACTAAACCTGGATATTGCCGATCTGGAAAAACTAAATCTTCATGCCGGACCAATGAAACTTCGCGGTAATGTTGATGCGGATATTGCCAACAGTAATCCGGATTTTTTGAACGGAAAAGTATTTCTTTCGAACATTCAGATTTTGCAGGATAAAGAACCAATCGTATTAGATTCGGTTCGTGTCATTGCTTTTTCAGATAATACCCGAAACAATATTAAAATATCTTCTCAGTTTTTAAAAGCTGAGGTTGATGGAAAATACAAATTGACCACTTTGACAGCAGCGATAAAAAAATCATTGTCAAAATATATCGATTTAAAAACTCCAAAAGCAAACGGAGAATCTGACGAGCAGCGTTTGGCTTTTACAGTAACGGTTGATAACGATCCAATTCTTTTTAAACTGATTCCAAAACTGACAGGTTTAGAGCCAATTAAAATTACTGGAAAATACAATAACCTAACTGATTCATTAGAAATA
The DNA here is from genome assembly GCF_057808895.1 of Flavobacterium sp. FG68. Lineage (NCBI taxonomy): Bacteria > Pseudomonadati > Bacteroidota > Flavobacteriia > Flavobacteriales > Flavobacteriaceae > Flavobacterium > Flavobacterium sp. FG68. The sequence continues at coordinate 45,863 of NZ_JBMDIY010000043.1, read as the reverse complement.
AGAGGAACAATTCCAAGAATCGTATATGCGGAAAACACAATTGCCGACGGAAAAATTAATATTGAAGCCAAAGAAAATGCTTTAGAATATTCTGTTTCTATTGCCACTATTGAAAGCGGTTCATTAAAAATTCCGTTTACTAGTTTATCCGGAAAAGTAGAAAATAATATTTTGACTTATGCGCTTGAAGTTCAGGATGCAAAAGAGAAACAGCAATATTTTATAGCAGGAGAATTTAAAGCAGAAGATTCTAAAAACATATTTAAAATCGATGCCGAAAACTTCATTTTAAATTACGATAAATGGAATATAGATCCTGAAAATGCAATTGAATTTGGAGACAAACGTCTTTACGTCAATAAATTTTTCCTGAATAATAACGGAAATGAATTAAAAATTCAATCGCAGGGAACACAGGACAATGCGCCGCTGCAAGTCGATTTTGTAAACTTCAAAATCGAAACCATTATGAATATGGTTAAAAAAGATAAACTGTTAATGCAGGGTTTAATTAACGGAAATGCTGTTGTTGAAAATGTAATGACAAACCCAACTTTTACTTCTGATTTAAAAATTGATGATTTTGCTTTTAGAGGGGATGCAGTTGGTGACATTGAAATAAAAGTGGATAATAAAACCAATAATTTATTAAATGCAAATGTGGCATTAGCTGGAGAAGGAAATGAAGTAAACCTGACTGGAAATTACAAAATGGATGACGGAAATCTTGATTTAAATTTAGATATCAATAAATTGTATATCAAAAGTATTCAGGGTTTTACAATGGGTAACGTAACAGACGGAACGGGATATTTATCCGGAAATTTTAAAGTTGCAGGTAACGCATCAAGTCCAAAAATTGCGGGCGAATTAAACTTTAACGATGCCGGTTTTAGAATCACACAGCTGAATTCTTTCTTTAAAACCGATAATGAAAAAATCACTTTTAATAATGATGTAATTACGTTTGATAAATTCACGCTTAATGACGAAAACGACAACGAATTATCTGTAGACGGAACGGTTCAGTCCCCTGATTTCAAGAGTTATAATTTTGATTTAGTTGTTACAGCAGATGATTTTAGAGCCATACATTCTAAAGAAGTCGATAACGATTTGTTTTATGGCGATATGTTTTTGGATACAAAACTAAATATTAAAGGAAATCTGGACAGTCCGGTTGTCGACGGAACAATTAAAATCAATAAAGAAACCAAGTTTACGGTTGTCATGCCGCAGTCAGATCCATCTATTGCAGATCGTGAAGGAATTGTAGAGTTTGTTGATGAAGATAATATGTACCTGAAACAAACTGTTGAGCTGCAAAATGAACTGAATCAATCTGATGTGAAAGGAATGGACGTGAATGTAGCCATTTCGATTGATAAAGAAGCAGAATTGACTTTGCTTATTGACAAAGGAAACGGTGATTATTTGAAACTGAAAGGTGAAGCTGAATTAGTTGGCGGAATCGACAAATCTGGAAAAACAACTTTGACCGGAAAATACGAGTTTACAGATGGTGCGTATGAAATGAATTTTAACGGAATCCGAAGAAAATTTGATATTCAAAAAGGAAGTTTTATTACCTGGAACGGTGAACCTACAATGGCAAATTTAAATATTACGGCAATTTATAAAGTAAATGCTGCGCCAATCGATTTGCTCGGAAATCAGCTTGGGAATGATGATTCAGCCGTAAGGAATACATACAAACAAAAACTTCCGTTTCAGACTTTACTGAAAATGAAGGGAGAATTAATGAAGCCGGAAATTTCTTTTGGAATTGTACTTCCGGAAGGGAATTACGATGTTTCTTCAGATGTGGTTGAGCTTACACAAACCAAGCTGAAACAATTAGAACAAGATCCGGCAGAACTAAATAAACAGGTTTTTGCACTTTTATTATTAAATCGATTTGTGGGCGAAAATCCGTTTGCTAGTGAAAGCGGCGGTACAAATGCAGAATCGTTAGCAAGACAAAGTGTGAGCAAGATTCTTTCGCAGCAATTAAACAATCTGGCAGGCGAATTAATTAACGGATTTGAAGTCAATTTTGATTTAGAATCAACCGAAGATTATACTTCCGGAACCATGCAAAACAGAACCGATTTGAATGTTGCCGTTTCAAAAAAACTGCTTGATGATAGATTAAAAGTAACCGTTGGAAGTAGTTTTGGCGTTGAAGGTGCAGAACGCGCGAACGAAGAAAGTACGAATATTGCCGGAGACGTAGCACTCGATTATCAGCTTACAAAAGACGGACGTTATATGGTTCGTGCTTACAGAAAAAATCAATATCAGGTAGCAGTTGAAGGTCAGGTTGTAGAAACGGGTGTTGCTTTCATCATTACGATGAGTTACAATAAATTCAGAGAGCTTTTTCATCGTTCAGAACAAGAAAAGCAAATGATACGTGAAGAAAAAGTCCGTAAAGAGAAAGAAAAACAAAAAAAGAAAGAAGCAAAAGAAAAGGAAAAATTAGAAGAAGATCAGCAGGAAAATCAAATTGAAGGAAATGAACAAAAAACATAATCATATAGAAAATCAATATATAAAGTATTTTGTACTGTTCTGCCTGTTTTTTGTTTTAGGCTGCAGTAATACTAAATATCTGCCAGAAGGCGATTTGCTTTACGTTGGCGGTTCTGTAAAAGTCAAAGATTCTTTAATAAAGAAAAAAGAAAGAAAAGCACTCGAAAAAGAATTAGAAGATTTATTGCGTCCAAAACCAAACAAACAAATTTTAGGATTACGTCCTAAATTATGGATATACAATCTTGCCGGAGAGCCTAAAAAACAAAAAGGAACCAGATATTGGCTTCGAAATAAAGTAGGTGAGCCGCCTGTACTTTTCAGTAAAGTCGATTTAGATTATAATGCTTCTGTTTTAAGAAATTTTACCGAAAACCGAGGTTATTTTAAAACCCGTGTCAGCGCCGATTCTACAGTTCGAAACAAACGAGTTACGGCAGAATATACCGTTATTCCTAAAAAACAATATATCATTAAAAGCGTGACTTTTCCTGATGACTCTTTGGCAATGTCCAGAATTATAGGAAGATCAAGCCGAAGAAGTTTATTGAAAGTTGGAAAGCCGTATGATTTGGACGTTATAAAAGCCGAAAGAGAACGAATTGACGTCAGACTTAAAGAGAAAGGCTATTTTTATTTTAACCCAGATTACCTTTTGGCTCAGGTAGACAGCAGCAAAGGCGATCACGAAGTAAAAGTTAGAATTGTAATAAAGCCAGATACGCCGCCAAAAGCCCTTACAGCGTATAAAATCAATAATATTTATGTGTATCCCAATTATTCTCTTTCGAATGACAGTGTGGTTTATAGAAAAAGAGATATTACAAAATACAAAGATTTTACAATCATCGATACAACTGAAACCTTTAAGCCAAGGATTTACGATCGAACGATATATTTTAAAAAAGGAGATTTATACAATAGAAAAGATCATAATTTAACCTTAAACCGTTTTGTAAATCTGGGAACATTCAGCTTTGTAAAAAATGAATTTAAACCATCAGACAGTATTCCAAAGACTTTAGATTCGTATTATTACTTAACGCTTCTGCCTAAAAAGTTTATTAGGGTTGAGGTTTTAGGAAAAACTAATTCAGCCAGTTATACAGGGACAGAAGTTAATCTAAACTGGAATAACCGAAACTTTTTTAAAGGGGCGGAACTATTTACAGTTTCTGTTTTTGGCGGTGCCGATTTCCAGCTTGGTGGAGTTAACAAAGGGAAAAATATTTATAAACTTGGAGGAGAAGTTAGTTTGACCTGGCCGAGATTTATATCGCCTTTTAATATTCAGGGAAACAGTGAATATGTGCCAAGAACCAAAGCGACACTACGATATGAATATCAAAAAAGAACACAATTGTATGCGTTGAATTCCTTTAATGCCTCTTTTGGATATTTATGGAAAGAAAATATTCGAAAAGAACATCAATTAAATGTGATGGATATAACTTATGTGAGTCCAAACCATGTTACGGCTGAATATTTAGAAGATATAAAGCAAGATCCTGCATTAGAAAAGGTAATCGAAAAACAATTGATTTTTGGCCCGACTTACAGTTATACGTATACAAACACAATGCAGAAACGCCGAAAAAATACGATCTATTTTAATGGAGAATTAGATTTGGCGGGAAATATAACGGGATTAGTTACAGGAGCAGATTATCCAAATAAAGTAAAAACCATATTTGATGTTCCGTTTAGCCAATATGTGAAAATCAAATCAGATTTTAGGCATTATTTGAAATTAGGAAAAGAAAGTGAATTAGCCAGCCGATTAATCGTTGGTGCTGGATTTGCTTATGGAAATTCAAATACATTACCTACATCAAAACAATTTGTAGTAGGAGGAACCAATAGTATTCGAGCCTTTAGAGCCAGAACTTTAGGGCCGGGAAGTTATGTGATTCCGCCAACGACAAATAACAATTATACGCCAGATCAATCGGCCGATTTAAAACTGGAATTCAATACGGAATATCGTGCAAAATTATTTAGTGTTGTAAGAGGCGCTTTATTTATAGATGCAGGAAATATTTGGCTTTTAAATGCAGATCCTAATAAACCCGGAGCCGAAATCTCAAAAGATTTTATGAAAGAGCTTGCCATTGGAGCAGGAGCAGGATTGCGTTTTGATTTATCGTTCCTTGTTTTAAGAACTGATTTGGCTTTCCCTCTTAGAAATCCAGCGCTCCCAGACGGACAAAGATGGGTAATTGATGATATTAATTTTGGAAGCGGACCATGGCGAAAAGATAATCTAATCTTGAATATTGCTATTGGATATCCATTCTAGATTTTTCTTTTTCGCCACGAATTTCACGAATTTTCACGAATTTTCTTGAAGATGCTTAATTTATGAATTGACCAATAAATACAGCGCATAGAATTAGTTAAAATTAGTGGAATTCGTGGCGAAAAAACTTTAGTCACCTTCAAAAAAAAGAAGTAAATTCGTCTAAATATTTTACAAGAATGCAAAACTTGATCAAAAGAATTATTAGTATCGGTATTACTATCTTAGTCATTGTTCTGGCTTTTAAATACTGCCAGTTTAAAAAAGACGACGATTCTACAATCGATTATAATACCAATTTAATTCAGCAGCAAATTTTAAATGTTGGAAAATTGGTTGTTACCGAAGGACATTTCTCTGAAGTGATCACTTATAAAAATCAGCAGAAGTATTTGATGGATATGATTTCATTTGAAAAAAAGGCACTTATTGTGGTCAATGCCAATGTTACCGTTGCCTACGATTTGCATAAAATGAAATACGATATCGACAAAAAAAACAAAACCATCACAATTCTAAATATCCCAAAAGAAGAAATCACAATTAATCCAGACATTCAGTTTTATGATGTCGAACAAAGCAAACTAAATCCGTTTACGGGCGACGATTACAATAAAATCAATAAATCGGTAAAAGCCAACCTGGCTAAAAAAATCGAAAAATCAACCCTAAAAACAAACGCCCAAAATAGATTAATAAGCGAACTGTCAAAAATCTTAATAATGACAAATTCAATGGGTTGGAAATTACAATACAACGGAAAAACTATTGAGTCTGAGACTGAGTTGAATCAGGATTTGAAGCTGTAGAGGTTTGCCACAAAGGCACTAAGACGCGAAGTTTAAAGTAATAATTAATCTTAATGTTTGTCATTTCGAGGAACGAGAAATCTTCGCGAGAAACTCGACAAAGATTGGATTCTCGTTGCGGAGTTACTTGCGAAGATTTCTCGTTCCTCGAAATGACAAGATTGTGGAAAACTTTATGAAAAATAAATCAGCGCATATAAGTTTAAATCAGTAAAATCTGCGGGCAAAAAACTTCGCGTCTTAGTGCCTTTGTGGCAACGAATTATCAAATATCAAATCCAATCCCCCAGAAATCAAATGCGCAATTTCAGGACGTTTTTCTTTCAATTGATCTAAATAAACCAATACTTCCTGTAAAAGCTGTTTCTCATCTGAATCCTTCAAAAGCTCCGCAATTTCAACAGATAATAACCAGTCGTTTGAATGACTATTTTTTAGGTTTTCAAAAATAGATTTCAACTCCGTTTTAGAAGTTTTATTTTTTCTAATATCCCTAACTGACGCATATAAATTCTCCAATTCATCACGTTTATCAGTATGTTTTGCTTTTATGGTTTTAGTTGTCGGAACAATATTTATTAAATCAAAACTGTTTACATCAGCTGGGCCAGAAAAAGCAGAAATCACTTTTTTACCAATTGCCATATCGTAATTTCCCCAGTCAGGCTGAAACAAAACAGTTTCGCCATGAGTAACAGTACAATTTTTAAAACTGATCAGGATAATTTCTCCGTGTAAGTTTCGGGAACCCGTAATAATTTCACCTTCAACAATAATATTACCTTCAAACTCCAGTTTTACAGTTTCGTTTTCAACAATGCTATAAGCCTGCAAATCCTTCGGACTCATGTCTTCAATTGCCAGATTAAAACCTTTCAGTTTCCCAATCGGGCTTCCAAATCCGTGTGGATGCGTTAAAGTTCCGTGACCGACTAATTCTTTTTCTCGATATGATAAAGCTGTTTTTCCGGTTGTTTGAATGTAAACCGGTTTTCCTTCTTCTTCAATAACATTTGTAAAAACTCCCGAAATTTGTAAACCCGTACTTAATTCAATTGTACCTAAAGCATTGGATTGAATTAATTTTTTAATTCCCGAAAGTCCTCCGGTGCGAAGTGCCATTTTATTAGCAAACTCTTCCAGAACTAAACTTAAATAAGAAAAAGTAGGCGTTACATAAAGCTGTGGCTGCAATTGCGTAATGTCAAAATTCTGATTTGCAGCCGAAATATCATAAGGGATTTTCTTTACATTATCGGTCATACACCAGGCACTTTCTCCAATCGAAGAAAGTAATCCTGCGCCGTAAATTTTCGGATCTTCAACCGTTCCAATCAAGCCATATTCAACCGTCCACCAATGGAGGTTTCTAATTTGAGCCATTTCAGACAATTCGCCCATATCGTTTTGTAAATCAGCAACTGCTTTTTCGGCTTCGTCGATTTTATCCTGCGGCGTATCTTCGGCTTCTTTTAAAATTGAAAGCAAACGAATCGCTTCATACATTTGATAATCTTTGTGAGATGAAATTGCTTTACAGCCAATTTCACCAAAACGTCTCAAATATTCCGCATATTCAGGATTGGCAATAATAGGAGCGTGGCCTGCACCTTCGTGAATAATATCTGGTGCTGGTGTATATTCAATATGTTCTAATTGTCTGATATCCGAAGCAATAACCAAAACATTATAAGCCTGAAACTCCATAAAAGCGTTTGGCGGAATAAATCCGTCAACAGCAACTGCAGCCCAGCCAATTTCAGTTAGAATACGGTTCATTCCGTACATACTCGGAATAGAATCAATTTCGATTCCGGTTTTACGTAAACCTTCTAAATACGAATGATGCGCTACTTTAGAAAGGTAATCTACATTTTTACGCATAACATATCGCCAAACCGCCTGATTAATAGGTGTATAATTACTATAATCCTGAGGCTTAATAAATTGCTTTAAATGTTTTGGCAATCGTTCTAATAACGGATTGGTTTCTATAGATGCATTCATTTCGAAAACGTTGTAGATTAGAATGTAAAATTACGAATTTAGGTCGCTATTTTTTGCTATTCATCACAAAATTTTTATTCTAAAGTGATTTTTATTGCGTTTTTATAGATTTTTTGAACTTGGCAGAAAACTAAATTTTAGCAGTCATTATTTTCATAATTAACTTTATCCAATGTTTTCTCGAAGTTTTCAAGCTCTTTCTTTGTCATTGCGGCTTCTTTCAAGTCGACTGGTAATTGCTTTTTAGTATCTGAACTAATCCATAAACCAGTAAAAGTATTTCCGGTTTTCTTTAAAATTAAAACACCACTAAATCCGTGTTCAACTAAAACAAATTCATTTTCTTTCTTTTTATTCTGCGTAATATCAAGCTGAATCCATTTTTTCGATTTATCATATCGATACATAGAAGTATACATCAAATCGGCAGTACATGGATTTTCTTCTGTTTTGATATAAACGGTTACAGCTATTTTTCCGTCGACAGTTCCTTTATATAAATTAAAAGCTGGAGCTTGTGATTGTGCGTTTAAGTGATTAAAAAAAGAGAAACAGATTATAAAGAACAGGATAAGTTTTTTCATAAAATAAAGAATATAGATTTGGGTTTAATTCAATTAATCAAATATATTGAATTAGAAATCTTTTTCTTATTTGCGAATTAGTTTTTATGATTTTTTTGAACACATTTTATTTTTTTGTTTCAACAGATATATTTAAGCAATAACATTTGTTGATACTAGATGCTTTTTTATTTCATTTATTTCTGTTTGAGAAATCTTATTAGTCGAAACTCTTAATGTTTTAAGTTGTTTCATGGTTAAAATGCTTTTAGGCAAGTTTTCTAAAAGATTATTATCTAAATCAAGTTTTTTCAGTTTTCTTAATTCAGATATAGTTTCTGGTATTTTATTTATGCTTTGACAACTCCATAATTCTAAAATTTCTAGATTTTCAAGTTGACTTATTTCGTTAAATAGATTTTTGGTGTCAATTTTATTTTTCCAGTTTGAGTTTAGTTTGAGAATTCTTAATTCTTTTAAATTTCCAATTCCTTCTTTAACTTCAATTAACTGATTTATTCCTAAATCAATTTCCCTAAGTTTATTTAATCTATAAATGGAGTCAGGATATGAAGTAAGTTTATTGTCACCAGCAGAAAATTTTTGTAATTGTTTTAGTGATGATATATTGTTAGGTATTTCTGTAATGCCATTTTTATTAAGATTCAGTTCTTTCAAATTATTGCATTTTGATATATTTAGAAAAATTTCATCAAGTTTTAATTTAATAGGTTTCTCATCCAAAAACAATGCTTGCCAAAAAGAGATTTTTTTTAAATTTTTTAATTGTTCTATTTTTTTCGAAACAGTCGAAATTTTGGTGTCAAAGAATTCTAATTCTTCAAGATTGTTCAAATCATAAATTAAATCAGGAACTTGATTTATTTCTCCATTTAATATAATCGATTTTAAAGATAATAGATCTTTTAATTCTTCTGTAAGAATGTGTTTTTTTGAAATATAAATGGATAATTTTTTAAGACTTTGATTGGAAAAAAAAGATTTAGGTTGGCTCTTTAATTTTGTACATCCTAAATAATTTAATTCTTTAAGTTTTGGAAGTTTAAAGACAAAATCTGGGATTTCATTAATTTCGGTATAAGAAATATTAAGTATTTCAAGTTGAAGACAATCTTTAATGATTTCTGGAATTTCTGTTAGTGTATGTTGTCCAGATAAATCTATTTTTTTTATTGTATCTTTTTCATTGAGAATTTTTTCTAATATTTTCTTCATAAGTTGGGCTTTAAGATTTACCAGATGAATTTCGTAACTCATTTTCGGCATTTCTAAAATACTCAATTTTGTGATTGAACATAAAAGCCATATTTGTAGCACGCATTTTTGCTTCTTCCGTAATTATTCCTGCAAATTGCGCATCGATTGTAGTATTGAAAATTTGTATCCAGCGGTCAAAATGAGTTTTATCAACCGGTAATTGTTTGTGCGGAGGAAAAGGTGTTCCGGAATAAGCGCGAACATCAAATAAAATAGTCTGCCAAAAACCATACATTTTTTGCAAATGCGGTTCCCAGCGATCCTGAAGTTTATCATTGAAAATAGGACCAATAAGATCATCTTTTCTACCATTATCATAAAAGCTGTTCACCATTTGTTTAATATCTTCTATGGTCGAAATATCTTTAAGCGTTTCCATGTTTTCTAATAAAATTGAAATGCAAAAATACGATATAACTTTAGGTTCGTTCCATGATATTTGTCATTTATGAAATAATTATAAGTTGCATTTTTAGATTCAAAACGATAATTTAATTACTGATTTTAAAACTTTTCTAAATGCTGAAATTTAAATGTAAGTTTTTTATGGTTTTTAATATTTTAAATTATTTATAAAAAATAAAGATGTGTTTTTGTTAAGGTAATATTTATAAATGATGTGTATTTGTAAAGTTGTAATTATAACGATTTCGTGAAAATTGATATATTTTTGAATCGTTTTAATAAAAATAATCATAATAAAATGAGAAAAATTTAACTATCAACAAACCACAAAAACCACAAAAAAGATGCACAAAATTACTCAAAAACCTACAAACCGAGTAAGAGCTTTTATGACACAAGTCATTATTGTAATGCTTTTATTTATTACCAAAACAAATGCACAGACGGTTACACCTTTTATAACATCAGGTGATCAGACGAGATTATTACAACAGCAGGCAACTGTAAGTTTCGGAACAAACTCAGGAACAAATCCTTCTACAGTTACTGTAAATGCAGGAACAACGTATCAAACAATGGACGGCTTTGGTTACACTCTTACCGAAGGAAGCGCCGAAGTGATCAGCGGAATGGCAGCAACGCAGCAAAATCAATTACTGAATGATTTGTATAATCCTAATACAGGATTAAACGCAAGTGTAATTCGTATTAGTATTGCAGCTTCAGATTTAAGTAACTCTTCCTATAGTTATAACGAAACTTCCGGAGATACTAATATGAATAACTTTAGCTTAAACGGACCAGATTTGACATATCTGATTCCGATTATCAAAAAGATTCAGCTGATTAATCCAAACATCAAAATTTTGGCAACACCTTGGTCAGCGCCACGCTGGATGAAAACCAACGGTTCTTGGGTTGGCGGAAGTCTGCAGACACAATATTATGCTGCTTATGCAAGATATTTTGTAAAATACATTGCTGCAATGCAGGCGCAGGGAATTCCGATTTGGGGAATCACTCCGCAAAACGAACCTGAAAATCCAAACAACGAACCAAGTATGCTGATGAATTCTACCGAACAAAAGAATTTCATCAATCAACAACTTGGGCCACAAATGGCTGCAGCTGGATACGGAGGTGTCAAAATTATTGCTTTTGATCACAATTGCGATAATACAGCTTATCCAATTGATGTTTTAAACAACAGCAGTTATGTCGACGGAGCGGCGTTTCACTTGTATTTAGGAAATATCTCAGCGATGTCTACAGTACGAAATTCAACTAACAAAAACGTCTATTTTACAGAACAATATACAGGTTCTGGTGGAAGCTTTGGAGGAGATTTTGGCTGGCACATGCAAAACGTTGTTATAGGGAGTACAAACAACTGGTCTAAAACAGTTTTAGAATGGAATGCTGCAAACAACTCAAGTTTAGGGCCACGTACACCTGGAGGATGTAATACTTGTTTAGGAGCGATTACAGTAAATAATAGTACAAGTTATACTAAAAATGTGGCCTATTATATCATTGGTCAAATCTCTAAATATGTTAAACCGGGTGCAGTAAGAATTGGTTCTTCAAGTACAAACGGCAGTATTTTGTCAGTTGGATTCAAAAATCCTGATGGCTCAACAGCACTTGTAATTTACAATTCCGGAGGATCAAATACCATAAAAGTGGTTTCAGGATCATCAGCATTTAATTATACAGTTCCGGGATCATCAGCAGTTACTTTTACGTGGGGAGCAGGAACACCGCCACCAACAGGTTTTCCGGGGTATTATAATATTATTTCAAGAAACAGTAATAAAGGACTGGATGTAGCAGATAATTCAACTGCAAGCGGCGGAAGAATACAGCAATATGATGTAACACGCGGCGGCGGAAATAACCAGCGCTGGAAATTTGTTTCTGACGGAGCAGGAAATTATTACATCATTGTAAAATCAACTGGAATGTATTTGGCAGTTGAAAATAATGGAACAGCAAATGGACTAAAAGTACAGCAAAAAACGTTCTCTAGCTCTAATGAATTTAAATGGACGGTTGCAAGTCTTGGCGGTGGATATTATAAAGTTACCAATGTAAATACAGGTAAATCACTTGATGTCGAAAATGTTTCTACAGCAAATGGAGCTAATATTCAGGTTTGGGATTATACTGGCGGATTGAATCAGCAATGGCAGTTTGTTCAGGTGGAAGCGACAGCAAAAAAAGCTTTGACAATAACTGAAGAAGCTGAAAGCACAAATGATATGGCAATTTTCATTAATTCGGCAAACGATTATTTAAAAATTGATACCAATCATGAAGGAAGCGCAGATGTAGCAATATTTAATATTGCTGGACAAAGCATCTTGAAGAAGAATGTAAACTTTGTAAAAGGAAATCAAACAGAAATCGAAATTTCAAGACTTCCAAAAGGAGTTTATGTAGTAAGAGTAACGGATAATCAGGGATCTTATTCTAAAAAAGTATTAAAGCAATAATTACAAATCGAGAATTCAATTAGTAATTTTATATTGATGTTTAAAAGGCTGTCTAATTTTTAGGCAGCCTTTTATTTTTTATCCAATTAGTTGTGTAAACAAATCCTGATTATCGTTTAAATATTGAAATTCAAATCCGTATTGCGTCATTTTCATTTTGATAGGCAGAATATCTTTTTTCTTTTTCAATTCTAAACCAACAATAACAGAACCAACTTCACGGCTGTTTTTCTTGGCAAACTGAAAATAAGTAATATCATCGTCAGGTCCTAAAATATTGTTTACAAATTCTTTTAAAGCTCCGGGACGCTGCGGAAACTGAATCATAAAATAATGCATTAAACCTTCATAAAGTAAAGAACGTTCTTTTATTTCGGCGGTTCTTTCAATGTCATTATTACTTCCGCTGACAACGCATACTACATTTTTACCTTTAATTTTATCTTTATAAAAATCCAAAGCTGCAATGGTCAAAGCACCCGCAGGTTCAACAACCATAGCTTCTTCATTGTACAATCGTAAAATGGTCGTGCAGACTTTACCTTCGGGAACCAAAATAATATCTTCCAGATTATATCGGCAGATTTCAAAAGTTTTATCGCCAACTTGTTTTACAGCCGCGCCATCAACAAATTTGTCGATCGTTTTCAGCGCTGTATTTTTATTTTCTTCAATAGAAGTTTTCATCGAAGGAGCGCCTTTTGGCTCAACGCCGATAATTTTAGTATTCGGGCTTAAATGCCTGAAAACTTCAGATAAACCAGAAGCCAGTCCGCCGCCGCCAATCGGAACAAAAACATAATCGATTGGTTTTGTATAACTTTCCAGAATTTCAAGCCCAACAGTTCCTTGTCCGGCAATAACTTTTTCATCATCAAAAGGATGAATAAAGGTTTTATGATTTTTAATTGCATCTGCCGTTGCCGAAGCGTAAGCATCATCAAAAGTATCTCCGGTTAAAACAATTTCAACAAACGATTTTCCAAACAATTGTACTTGTTTTACCTTTTGTTTTGGAGTTGTTTTCGGCATGTAAATTTTGCCTTTTATATGCAGTAAATTACAGGAATAAGCAACACCCTGCGCATGATTTCCTGCGCTTGCACAAACAATTCCGTTTGCTTTTTCCTTATCATTTAACGTAGAAATCTTGTTGTAAGCGCCTCTGATTTTATACGAACGAACAATTTGTAAATCTTCTCTTTTTAATAAAATTGTAGATTTAAACTCGTCTGAAAGATTTAAATTTTGGGTAAGGGGCGTCGCGGCAACTACATTTTCGAGTTGCTTTTTTGCATTAAGTACTTCGTTAAATAAACTCATAATGTTTGTTTTTTTTTGCCACGAATTACACGAATTTGCACTAATTTTTATTATCCCAAAGAAAAATAATTCGTGTCAATTCGTGTAATTCGTGGCGGCTTTTAATTATTCTTAAAAATAAAAAACCTCCCGATGTGGGAGGTTTTTATAAATTATATTTTACTTATTTATATAACACCTCGCCATCATTGCTGAATTGCAATAATGCTGATAATCGCGATAATAATGTTATTAAAGTTTTTCATTTTTAACTGATAGAGTAACAAATGTACTTATTTTTTTCAAAGTAATAAACAGCGGTTTTGTAAAAAAACTGAATACTACTTTTTAACCGGTGGATATTGCGCTAAAATTTTGTTTACGAACTCAGCAATTTTTTCGTCTTTTTTATCAACGTTTTTAGTCAAAGTTCCTAAACCTTCACCTTGCCAAATCATTTCTTTCTTTTTAGCATCGATTAAATCAATGTACAAAGTCCCTTCTGTAGAAGTCGAAACAGTAGTTTGTCCACCGTACATCATATAAGGATTCCAACCCCAGCCCCAGCCGTAACCCCAGCCAGCACTAAATTGGTTTACGTTTACCTGTTCTCTCGATTTAGTAAAAATGTTTACTAATAAATCAGGATTATCACTTTTTGTGAAACCTTTTGCCGCCATTTCATTATCAATGGCGTGAAGAATACGTCTTTTATCCAAATCTGAAATCTCAACTTTGTCAATTCCGGGCTTAAAGAAAGCATAAGTTTTATAAGGCGCAAAATCGACATTTTTGTCGTAATCAGAATAAACAGTAACACTGCTGCAGGATGAAAGTATCAAAAGCAGAAAAATCGGAACTAACTTGAATGTTTTCATATTATTAGAATTAAATGTTCTTGTTCTGGTTGTTTTATCATAAAAGCAACTTTTACGTTTGTCAGGCTGAGCGAAGTCGAAGCCCTTTTTGTTTCTATAAGCCTTCGACTTCGCTCAGGATGACATTATGGTTACTTTAAAATTTCTTTTACAAAAGTTAAAGTAAACTTTCGTCAACAATATTAGGTAAAGTTACTTTTAATAAAGGCTCGACTTGCATAGCTCTTTTTATAGCAAAAATAGCTTCATCATTTCGGGCCCAGCTTCTTCTTGAAATTCCGTTGTTCACATCCCAAAAAAGCATTGATGCTAAACGCTTTGAAGCCTCTTTAGAACCATCAAGAACCATACCAAATCCGCCGTTTATAACCTCTCCCCAGCCAACTCCTCCGCCGTTATGAATTGATACCCAGGTCGCTCCTCTAAAACTGTCTCCAATTACGTTTTGAATTGCCATATCGGCCGTAAAACGAGACCCGTCGTAAATGTTTGAAGTTTCTCTATAAGGCGAATCAGTTCCAGAAACGTCATGATGATCGCGTCCTAAAACAACAGCGCCAATTTCACCTTTTGCAATCGCTTGGTTAAAAGCTTCAGCAATTTTAATCCTGCCTTCAGCATCAGCATAAAGAATCCTTGCCTGAGAACCTACAACCAGTTTATTTTCCTGCGCACCTTTAATCCACTTAATGTTATCCTGCATTTGCTGCTGAATTTCACTTGGAGAAGTCTTCGCCAATTCTTCTAAAACCTGACTTGCAATAGTATCTGTTTTTTGTAAATCTTCTGGTTTTCCCGAAGTACAAACCCATCTAAAAGGCCCAAATCCGTAATCAAAACACATTGGCCCCATAATATCCTGAACATAACTAGGATATTTAAAATCGATATTATTTTCGGCCATTACATCTGCACCGGCACGAGAAGCTTCCAATAAAAATGCATTTCCGTAATCAAAAAAGTACGTTCCTTTTGCGGTATGTTTATTAATTGCTGCTGCGTGACGACGTAATGTTTCCTGAACTTTTTCTTTAAATAAATCCGGATTATTAGCCATCAAATCATTTGCTTCTTCAAAAGAAATTCCAACAGGATAATAACCTCCAGCCCACGGATTATGAAGCGAAGTCTGATCTGAACCTAAATCAATTTTGATATTTTCCTGATCAAAACGTTCCCAAACGTCCACCACATTTCCTAAATATGCAATCGAAACCGTTTCTTTATTGGCTTTCGCCAAAGCTACTCTGGCAACTAATTCATCTGTAGAAGTCACAACTTCATTTATCCATCCTTGTTCGTGACGAATTTTAGTGATTTTCGGGTTTATTTCGGCACAAACTGTAATACATCCCGCAATATTCCCGGCTTTTGGCTGAGCACCAGACATTCCTCCAAGACCAGAAGTTACGAATAAACTTCCTTCTGGATTTTGTTTTATTTTTCTAAAACCATTTAAAACAGTAATCGTAGTTCCGTGTACAATTCCCTGCGGGCCAATGTACATATAACTTCCCGCTGTCATTTGTCCGTATTGCGAAACTCCTAGCGCATTCATTTTTTCCCAATCGTCCGGTTTAGAATAATTTGGGATCACCATTCCGTTTGTAACCACAACTCTCGGTGCTTCTTTATGCGAAGGAAATAATCCCATCGGATGTCCTGAATACATAGTTAAAGTCTGCTCATCTGTCATTTCAGACAAATACTGCATCGTCAATAAATATTGCGCCCAGTTTTGAAAAACAGCTCCGTTTCCGCCATACGTAATTAATTCATGCGGATGCTGCGCCACAGCATAATCCAGATTGTTCTGAATCATGTGCATAATCGCTTTTGCCTGCAATGATTTCCCCGGATATTCATCAATAGGGCGCGCGTACATTCTGTAATCCGGACGAAGACGGTACATATAAATACGTCCGTATTTTTCTAATTCTTCTGAAAATTCGGGAATTAATTCAGCGTGATGTTTTGGATCGAAATAACGCAATGCATTTTTAAGAGCCAGTTTTTTCTCCTCTGCCGAAAGGATTTCTTTTCTTTTCGGAGCGTGATTAATAGCCGGATCGTACTCCTTTTTTTGAGGTAATATATTTGGAATTCCCTGTTTTATTTCTTCTTGAAAAGTCATTTTTTTTGAGATGCTGAGTTGCTAAGGTATTTTAGTTAGATTAACAACAGATTAATTTTTTTGTTTTTTAAATTATGTAATTCCTTTGAAGTTCAAATTCGACCAACAGTTAATTGATACAATTGGAATTTGGAATTTATCCCGAGGTTTCGGGATTGGGATTTATATTAAAAAACTAAGGATAACGGATATCCGACCTGTGATAAGACTTGTGGATTTTAATCCTGAATTTTCTTGAATGGATATCCATATGATATTTTAGATTGTTGATTTTAGATTTTAGATTGGAATTTGGAATTTAAAATTTGGGATTTGATTTTCTGATTTCTCCCGTTCTTTTATCAAAACCGTACGGACAATGACGGCAGCCGCTTTTACAGCAGTAGCCTCTTTTTAAATGATGTTTTTCAGTAAAGCATTTGTAACCTTCGGGAGTATAGTAAAAATCTTCGCCTTCGATTAATTTATTTTCATTACTTTGCTCTTTCATAAATCTGCTTCGCGTTCGTGTTTCGGTAACTTTAAAAATCAAAAATATAAATATTTGATTATGATTTTATTGAAATCGAACAATTTTATAGCTACAAATTTATAAATTTTACAGCCAATGTTTCTGATTGTTGCCAAATATTTAATTCCGAAAGGATATCGCGGAATGGCTGTATTTCCGTTTGTGATTGTAAAATATGGTTTTGATAAAGCAAATGCAGTTTTTGTTAATCATGAAAAAATACATTTAAGACAGCAGTTAGAACTTTTAGTAATTCCGTTTTTTGTCTGGTATTTTCTTGAATATTTAATTCGTTTACTTCAATATAAAAATGCGGAACTGGCCTATCGAAATATCAGTTTTGAAAGAGAAGCTTACGCCAAAGAAACCGACTTTACATATTTAAAAAACCGATCATTTTTTCAGTTTCTACATTACATTAAATTAAAATGAACCCAGTTTTCAATCAACATATTTCTATTGATTTTCCCAATGATATTTCTTTGACAATAAAGCGTGAAGATTTAATTCATCGATTTGTTTCGGGAAATAAATTCAGAAAATTAAAATACAATTTACTTCAGGCAAAAGCCGAAAATAAAGAAACGTTATTGACTTTTGGAGGCGCATTTTCCAATCATATTGCGGCAGTAGCTTTTGCCGGAAAAGAGCAGGGTTTTAAAACGATCGGCATTATTCGCGGCGATGAACTTTTTGATAAAATCGTTGAAAATCCAACTTTGAAATTCGCTCAGGAAAACGGAATGCAATTTGAATTTGTTTCTCGCGAAGAATATCGTTTAAAAAATGAAACGTCCTATATAGAAAAGCTAAAAGATAAGTTTGGCAATTTTTATTTAGTTCCCGAAGGCGGAACAAACGAACTGGCTGTAAAAGGCTGCGAAGAGATTTTAACTAATGAAGATTCGGTTTTTAATTACGTTTGCTGCGCTGTTGGAACGGGTGGGACAATTTCCGGATTAATAAATAGTGCTAAGGAAAATCAGAAAATTTTGGGCTTTCCGGCGTTAAAAGGTGACTTTTTAAACGATGAAATTTGTATTTTTGCAAAAAAAGATAACTGGAATTTAATTTCTGACTATCATTTTGGAGGCTATGGCAAGATAAATTTAGAATTAATTGAATTTATCAATGGTTTTTTTGAAGAAACAAAAGTGCCTTTAGATCCAATTTATACAGGAAAGATGGTTTTTGGCGTTATAGATTTAATTAACAAAAATTATTTTCCTGCACATTCAAAAATACTACTCATTCACACCGGCGGATTACAGGGAATTGAAGGAATGAATATAAAGTTGAAGCAGAAAAAATTACCAATACTTAAAAAAAATGATTAAAAAAATTGTACTGCTCTTTACAATACTAGTTTTGGCAAGCTGTTCGTCAAGCAAACCAGCTGTCGCTACAACGAAAAAAACGACGGTTCAAAAGCCAAGAGTAGCGACGACGAAAAAACCAGTCTACAGCAAACCAGCAGTTAAAAATTACCCTTCTACAAATAATACAACTGAGGTTATTCAATCTACTTCAAAAACAGTTGTAACCAGCGATTTAATCAATAATTACATTTTGCAGTTCAAAGATATTGCAATGGGAAATATGAAAACCTACGGAATTCCGGCAAGTATTATTTTGGCGCAGGGAATTTTAGAATCGGGTGCTGGTAAAGGAGATTTAGCGCTTGAAGCGAATAATCATTTCGGAATTAAATGTCACAAAGACTGGCTTGGAGAAAGTGTTCGTCACGACGATGACTCGGCACAGGAATGTTTTAGAAAATATCCTGAAGCCGCAGAATCATACAGAGATCATGCTTTATTTTTAGTTGGAAAAAACAGATATGCAACTTTATTCACTTACGAAAAAGACGATTATAAATCGTGGGCAAAAGGTTTGCGAGCAGCAGGTTATGCAACAGATCCTAATTATCCCGATAAATTAATCAGTTATATCGAGCGTTATAATCTGCATCAATATGATTGTCAGGTTACCGGAAAAAATTATACGCCAATTAGTAAAACAACTGCAAGCCCAACTAAAAGTACAACTCCGGCTAAAAGTTCAAATTCAAATTCAAACGATCCTAATTTGTATGAAGTACAACAAGGAGATACGCTATATTCAATTTCAAAAAAATTCAATTTATTGGTTGATGACTTAAAGCAAAAAAATAATTTAACTGATAATGCCATTTCAATTGGGCAAAGGTTGAAGGTTAAATAAGTTTTCAGTCGCAGTCTCAGTTTTCAGTCTGGTTTTGAAATAATCTAATAATCCAAAAATAAGTTTTCAGTTTACAATCTAAAATCTGAATTCAAAAATCTAAAATAAAAAATGTTATATAAAAGAAGTAGTCAGCTTTTTGCTGAAGCAGAAAAAGTAATTCCAGGAGGAGTAAATTCACCAGTTAGAGCATTTAAGGCAGTTGGCGGAACTCCAATTTTTGTAAAAAGCGCCAAAGGTGCTTATTTATATGATGAAGACGGAAACAAATTAATAGATTATATCAACTCTTGGGGACCAATGGTTTTGGGTCACGCTTATCAGCCTGTTGTTGATGCCGTAATCGAAAAAGCAAAACTGGGAACTTCATTTGGAATGCCGACAGAACTAGAAACAGAAATCGCAGCTTTGGCCGTTTCTATGGTTCCGAATATTGATAAAATCCGATTTGTAAATTCTGGTACAGAAGCTTGTATGAGCGCAATTCGTCTGGCTCGTGGATTTACAAAAAGAGATAAAATCATAAAATTTGCAGGCTGCTATCACGGACATTCTGATTCATTTTTGATTCAGGCAGGAAGTGGTGCTGTAACTTTCGGATCGCCAAATAGTCCGGGCGTTACAGAAGGAACTGCAAAAGATACTTTGTTAGCTAAATACAATGATTTAGAGAATGTGAAAACTTTAATCGAAGCTAATAAAGGTGAAATCGCTGCGATAATTATCGAAGCAGTTGCAGGAAATATGGGATGTATTCCGCCAGCAAAAGGTTTCTTAGAAGGTTTAAGAGAATTGTGTACTGCAAACGGAATTTTATTGATTTTTGATGAGGTTATGACAGGTTTCCGTTTAGCTCGCGGAGGAGTTCAGGAATTGTATAACATCAATGCTGATATTGTAACTTTCGGAAAAGTAATTGGCGGCGGACTTCCGGTTGGAGCTTTTGCTGCCCGTGAAGAAATCATGAATTATTTAGCACCGCTTGGCCCGGTTTATCAGGCAGGAACTTTATCTGGGAATCCGTTAGCAATGGCGGCTGGATATGCAATGTTAAAAGCGTTAGATAATGACCGTGAAATTTTTACGCGCTTAGAAGAAAAAACGGCTTATCTAGAAGCAGGAATTGACAGGGTTTTAAAAGCAAATAATGTTGTTTTTACCATCAATAGAGTAGGTTCTATGATTTCTGTTCACTTTGATGCAAATCCGGTTACAGATTTCCAAACTGCTGCAAAAGGAGATAACGAAACGTTTAAAAAATTCTTCCACGGATTATTGCAGGAAGGAATTTACATCGCGCCATCTGCATACGAAACATGGTTTATTACTGATGCTTTAACGTACGAAGATTTAGACTTTACTATTAATGCGATCGATAAGGTTTCGAAAACATTTTAAATAATAAAAAAGAGGTTTTTAAAGCCCACGGGATAACACGAATTTCACGAATTTTCACAAATTTTCATTTAGCCTAGTTTGTGGAATTTATTGCAACAACAAGTTAATCGGTGTCAATTTGTGAAATCCGTGTTTATAAAAACAAAAAAGAGGCTTTAAAAAGCCTCTTTTTTTTTGATCTCAATTACATTTTATCTTTTCGGTGATCTTTCATTTTGTCTTTATGTTCTTTTTTAATGGCAGTCCATTTTTTATATTGATCTGCATTTAAAATAGATTTCATTTTTGCATCGGCAGCTTTGTGATCTTCTTCCATTTGTTTTTTCATGGCTTTTCTTTCAGCGTCAGTTGGTTTTGCATCAGAATCTTTTCTGCTTTTTTTAAGCATTTCCATTTTGGTACTTCTTTCAGATAAAAGTTCACTTACTTGTTTTTGCTGATCAGCGTTTAAGTTTAAGTCAGTCGTTAATTTTTGCAAATGTGACTGATTTCGTTCTTGCGGCGTTTTATGATCTTTATGATCTCCTTTTCCTCGGTGGCCTTCATGCTCTTTTTTTAGAGCCGTCCATTTCGTGTATTGGTCCGCATTTAAAATTGCTTTCATTTTAGCATCGTTTGCTTCTCTTTCTGCAGTAATTTGTTTTTTAAAAGCTTCTCTTTCTGCATCAGTAGGTTTTGTTTTACTGTCTTTTCTGGCATCTCTAAATTTTTCTGCTTTAGCACTTCTTTCAGCCAAAAGTTGTTTTACCTGCTCCTGCTGCTTTTTATCTAAATTCAAATCAGAAGTTAATTTTTGTAAATGCTTTTCATTACGCTGTTCCGGAGTTAAATGTTCTCTTTGATCGCGTGCCGGTTTCTGATTGATGTCTTGCGCAAAACTTACTATTCCAACGAATAATAAAGCTGTGATAAATAATTTTTTCATTTTCGTTTTTTTTAAAGGTTTATAGCAATTAGACATCAACAGATTTATTAAGTTTAATGAGATTGTCAGATTTATCTTTTAATTAACAGAAACTATTAAGGAAAACATAAATCATTTTTGAAAATAAAAAAGAGGCGCAGCCGCCTCTTTTTGTAAACTATATTTAGTTGTTTTCTTTTTTGTAATCTTTCATTTTGTCTTTGGCTTTCTCTTTATTTTTTTCTCTTAAAGATTGCCATTTCGTATATTGATCTGCAGTTAAGATTGCTTTCATTTTTGCTTCATTAGATTCTTTTTCTGCTTTCAATTCATTTTTAAAAGCTTCTTTTTCAGCATCAGTTGGTTTTACATCGCTGTCTTTTCTTGCTTCTCTTGATTCTCTGAATTTTTCTGCTTTAGCGCTTCTTTCAGCCAGTAGTTGTTTTACCTGCGTTTGTTGATTTGCATCTAAACCCAATTCTGTAGTTAACTTTTGTAATTGTTTCTCGTTACGTTGTTCGGGAGTTAATTTTTCTCTTTGTTCACGTGCCGGCTTTTGGTCGCCATCTTGTGCAAAACTTGCTATTCCGATCAATAGCATAGCTGCGATAAATAATTTTTTCATGATTTGTTCTTTTAAGGTTATAGTGTTTAGACTTTATTAAACTGAATAGGTTTAATTAATATTGTTTGAATTGTTGTTTATTTAACTTTTTGAAATGTAAATATTTAAGATTGAGGCTTTCCTGCATATTGAAAATATTTTCTTATTTTTAGGAAACCAATAAAATACAATCCAAAAACAAATTATCATGAACTCTTCTTTATCAAACCATAAAATTGCTTTCTTTTCAACGCAGCCCTACGATAAAACTTTCTTCAATAAATACAATGCCGATTTTGGTTTTGAACTGGATTTTTTCGAAACACAATTAAATCCACAAACGGTAATTTTAATTGAAAAAGCAGAAATTGTCTGTGTCTTTGTAAACGACATTGTCAACGAAGCTGTAATTAAACAATTGGCAGAGAAAAAAGTAAAAATCATTGCACTACGCTGTGCAGGTTTTAATAATGTAGATTTAGAAGCTGCCAAAAAATACAATTTAAAAGTGTGCCGCGTTCCGGCTTATTCGCCGCAGGCAGTTGCAGAACATGCCATGGCGATGATTTTAACCTTAAACCGAAAAACGCATAAAGCTTATAACAGAGTTCGGGAGCAAAATTTTTCCTTAAACGGATTGTTAGGTTTTGATTTGTTTGGAAAGACAATTGGGATTATCGGAACTGGAAATATTGGAAAAGCTTTTGCTAAAATCGCTTTGGGTTTTGGCTGTAAAGTTTTGGCGTATGATATTGTTACCAATGATGAAATGGTGAAAGACGGCGTTTCGTTTGTTGGTTTAGAAGAAATATTTAAATCGAGCGATATCATTTCACTTCACTGCCCGCTAAACGATCAAACTAAGCATGTTATTAATAAAGATTCAATTGCTTTGATGAAAGAAAGCGTTATGATTATCAATACAAGCCGTGGCGGATTAATAGAAACGGCCTGTGTTATTGAAGGTTTAAAAGAAGGTAAAATAGGTTATTTAGGAATTGATGTTTACGAACAGGAAGAGAAATTATTCTTTAGAGATCTTTCTGCCGACATTATTCAGGATGATGCGATTCAGCGTTTAATGAGTTTTCCGAATGTTTTGGTAACGGCGCATCAGGCGTTTTTTACCAACGAAGCTTTAACGCAGATTGCTTTGGTAACTTTCAATAATATAAAATCATTATTGACGCAAAATGATATTGAAAATAAAGCGGCACAGCTGGTTTAATGAGCTTGTCGAATATTTTTCGTAATTTAATTAGTTGTAAAGGAAGATGTAGATTTAAAATATCAGATTATGAAAAATAAAATTCTAATTCTATTCGCAATTCTGGCATTGTATTCTTGTCAAAGTAAAACGGAATCAAAAAGTATTATTAAAACAATTGTTCAGGATACATTATATAAAACAATTGGAGGAACTGCCGATGTAAGTAATGCTCCCGCAAAAGATGATAAAGCAGCCGAATTGATTCGGAAACAATTGAATGCTTTATTAAAGAAAGATATTCTCACAATGACAAAAGAAGACCGATTTTTTTATTACGAAGCTTTTGATTTAAATAATGATAAGAAAAACGAATATTTTGTTGGTTTCTCTAATTCCTATTTCTGCGGAAGCGGAGGCTGTTCCGGTTATATTTTAAATAATGATGGAAGTGTAATTAATCATTTCACCGTTACCGATTTTCCAATTTATGTTACGACTTCCTCAACGGAAAAATTTTATGATCTTATACTAAAAAGTGGCGGTTTATTTCATCATCTAAAAATGAAAAATGGAAAATATCCAACAAATCCATCTGTTGAGGAAAAATGGAAAGGAGATGTTCCAAAAGAAAGTACAAAGGTTTTGGATATTTATGATAAGAAGTTGGGGAAGTATTCGTTTTAAATTCCAATTTTAATGTAAATATAAATTTATTTAAACTGGACTGAAGTCCAGCTCTACAATATGATTTGTTCCTTCGGAACTAAAAAAAAAGCTTCAGCTCGATTTATATTGTAGGGCTGGACTTTAGTCCAGTTGATGAGGTTTCAGTTGGATATATGAATTGTAAAAATAAACCCGACAGGTTTTTAAAACCTGTCGGGTTTACTATGCGTAAAAAAGTACACAAAGATATTCCGTAGAGACGCACAGCAGTGCGTCTACGCAATCTAATTCGACAACAATAAGACATAAAAAAACCGATGGTTTCCTGTCGAGGTTAATATCATATTTGAGAAAGCCATTCAAGATCTTCTTTGTCTAAATCTTCCTGAGAAATAACTCTGCCATATTTTATATCTTCTTCGCTTTCTTTAAGCATATCTAATTCAAGTTGGTTAAACTGATAAACGTTTAAAGTATTCATAATTCGATTTTTTAAGGTTATACAATTTTAAATAAAAAACCCGATAAGTTATAAACCTATCGGGCTGTATTTGTAATAAAATAAGACTAAAAATTACTCCACCAATTCCACAGTTTTAAACTCGCCGTCAACGACAACTTTAGTCAAACCATGTTTCGATAAGTTTTTCATAGACGCATCCCATTTTTTACCGCTTAAGTTAGCCGTAACTTTTAGTTGTCCTAATTCCATTTTATTTTCATTTCCTTTCAATAAAGTAATGATTACCTTTTCTTCATCAGAAAGTTCAATTTGAGCTTGTTTTTTCTCCGGACGCATTTGCGGGAACAATAAAACTTCCTGAATAGAAGCATTGTTTGTTAAATACATAATCAAACGATCCATACCAATTCCCATTCCAGAAGTAGGAGGCATACCGTATTCAAGCGCTCTTAAGAAATCTTCATCGATAACACCGTTTGCTTCATCATCACCTTTTTCAGATAAACGCATTTGATCTTCAAAACGCTCACGCTGATCAATTGGGTCGTTTAATTCAGAATAAGCATTTGCGATTTCTTTACCACAAACCATTAATTCAAAACGCTCTGTAAGTTCAGGATTGTCGCGGTGTTCTTTACAAAGAGGCGACATTTCTTTCGGATAATCAGTAATGAAAGTTGGCTGAATGTAGTTTCCTTCGCATTTTGCTCCAAAAATTTCATCAATTAATTTTCCTTTACCCATTGTTTTGTCAACTTCAATTCCCATTCCTCTTGCAGCTTCAAACAATTCTTCTTCCGTTTTTCCTGAGATATCAAAACCAGTAAAATGTTTGATAGAATCTGTCATTGTAACGCGTGCATAAGGCGCTTTAAAGTTGATTTTGTGCTCGCCAAAAGTAACTTCGCTTGTTCCATTTACCGCAATGGCACAATGTTCAAGCAATCCTTCAGCAAATTCCATCATCCAGTTGTAGTCTTTGTAAGCTACATATATTTCCATTGCCGTAAATTCAGGATTATGCGTTCTGTCCATACCTTCGTTACGGAAGTTTTTAGAGAACTCATAAACACCTTCAAATCCACCAACAATTAATCTTTTTAAGTACAATTCGTTTGCAATACGCATGTAAAGCGGAATATCAAGCGAATTATGGTGCGTGATAAACGGACGTGCTGCAGCTCCACCCGGGATTGGCTGTAAAACCGGAGTTTCAACTTCAAGATATCCTGCATCGTTAAAGTACCCGCGCATAGCGCTAAATAACTTAGTACGTTTGATGAAAGTTTCTTTAACATGTTGATTCACTGTTAAATCTACATAACGCATTCTGTAACGTAACTCAGCATCATTAAATGCATCGTGTACATTTCCTTCTTCATCAACTTTTGGTAAAGGAAGCGGACGTAATGTTTTACTCAGGAAAGTAAATCCGCTTACACGAATACATTTTGCACCAACTTGTGTAGTAAACAATTCTCCTTCAATACCAATAAAGTCACCTAAATCAGTTAATTTTTTAAATACTTGGTTGTATAAAGTTTTATCGTCACCTTCACACAAAACATCACGATTCACGTACAATTGAATACGTCCTTCGCTATCCTGCAATTCAGCAAAACAAGCTTTTCCCTGATCTCTCACGCTCATCAAACGACCCGCAACGATAACCTTCTTACCTTCTTCAAATGACTCCTTTATTTGCTTAGAAGTATGATTTACAGGAAAAAGATTAGCTGGATAAGGATTGATTCCCAGACTGCGTAAGTTTTGAAGTTTTTCTCTTCTGATGATTTCTTGTTCTGATAATGCCATTTTGTGCTCTTTTTTTAAGTGTGCAAAGATAAAGAAAAGAATGTAGATTTTAGAATGCAGGTTTTAGATTTTTTGTAATAGCAATTTATTGGATTTCAATCTTTAAAATGAATGGGAAAATGGATGGATTGTTTTCATTTTGATCGTGAGATTGCTTCGCTCCTCGCAAGGACACACAAACCGAAATTTCTGTAAGAAA
Organism: Flavobacterium sp. FG68; assembly: GCF_057808895.1. NCBI lineage: Bacteria > Pseudomonadati > Bacteroidota > Flavobacteriia > Flavobacteriales > Flavobacteriaceae > Flavobacterium > Flavobacterium sp. FG68. Next base: position 19,165 of record NZ_JBMDIY010000043.1, on the reverse strand, counting down.
TTAAATAAAAAAACTCAGTATCTTAGCAACTTAGAACCTCAGAACCTTCCAAAAAAAATGAAATACCTATCAGCCTTTCTATTTCTAATTCTATTAACAAGCTGTCAAATTACCGAAACCATTACAATTAATTCTGACGGAAGCGGAGATATTAAAATGGAGCAGCTTCGCGAAGAAAATAGTTATATGCAATTGGCGGGAGAATCGTACGGACGTGAAAATGTGTTTCAGGACACCACATATGTTTTTAAGGAATACATTGAAAAATACAAGGAAACATTTTTAAAATATACGCCCGAGGAGCAAAAGCTATTTCAAAAATATAGCAATGTAAAAGTACATCTTAAAAAGAGTTCGTTTGAGAAAGAATTTCGAAGTGTATTTTCGCTTCATTTTGATAAAGTTTCAGAAATTCCGGATTTGTATAAAACAGAAGATTATGCAGACGATCTTCAAAATAATTATGCCTTAACTGCAGAAACTCATTATTACAAGATTTCATATAATCTTGACGGAAAAACCTTCAAACGTTCTGTTTCGATTATCAATGCAGAAGAACTGCAAAAAGCAAAAGACGGATATAAAAACTATGAATCTAAATACGGAAATTTAAAATTAACTCAGACTTATACTTTAAAATATACTTTTCCTCAAAAGATAAAATCAGTTTCAAATGAAAAAGCGATTATCAGCCCTGATAAAAAATCTTTAACCTTAGAATTTCAGTTTTCAGATTGTTTACGAGATCCCGAAATGACAAATTTAGAAGTGGTTTTAGAGTAAGTTTTATGGCCCACGGATTTTACGGATGAAACGGGTTTACACGGATTTCTTTTTTTACTGTGGGCAACTTTGTCAAAGTTTTAAACTTTGACAAAGTTCAGCTAAACAATAACCTGTCTAAACCCGTTTCATCCGTAAAATCCGTGGTCAATCTTCCAGTTAAACATTAAAAACCACACTCCAATCTCAGTACCTTAGAATCTCAGAATCTTAGTATCTTTAAAATAAAATAGTCTTCGTATATTTGATAAAAAATTATACTACGATGAAATTATACAAACTACTTAGTTTTTCTTTTTTAATAGCGACATTAACAAGCTGTACTTTCACTGAAAATATTTACATTAACGATAACGGAAGCGGAAAATTCTCTGTAGACATGGATGGTTCTGCATTGATGGAAATGGCGGGTGACCAAGTTGGCAGCCAGATGGGAGCCGACGCTAAAAAAGACATTGATTCTACTTTTACCTTCAAACAATTATTTGCAGATAAAAAAGACAGCATCGCAAAAATGTCTCCCGAAGCACAGCAGGAAATTAAAAAGCTTGAAAATTTTGTAGTTCATACTAAAATGAGCGCTGAGAAAAAACAGTTTTTAATGACTTTTGAGACTGATTTTAAAAGCGTAAACGAACTTCAGGATATTTTGCAAACGGCAAGTACACTTCAAAAATTAGAAGGCGGGGCAGCAGCGGCAAATCCAATGGGGAGTAATTTTGGAAACAATAACAGCAAACTAAGTTATACTTACGACGGAAAGAAATTTACCAGAAAAGCCATAATCGATAAACAGAAACTGGCAGAAGTAAAAAAAGATTCGGCACCAGATATGTCTAAAATGATGTTCGCTTCATCTAATTATATTATCAAATATCACTTTCCGAAGAAAATAAAAAAAGTATCGAACCCGAATGCTTTATTCAGCGACGATAGAAAATCAATTACAATTCAATACACTTTCACGGATTATATGGAGAATCCTGACAAACTTAACTTTGACGTTGAGTTTGAAAAATAATTAAAATGAATACAAAAATTCAACTTCAAGATCTTGGAAACCGGGATTATAAATCGACTTGGGAATATCAGGAAGAACTTTTTCAGGATATTGTTGACTTAAAAATCAAAAACAGAAGAGAAGAACTTGACTTGCCAACACCAAATTATTTGTTGTTTGTAGAACATCCGCATGTGTATACTTTAGGTAAAAGCGGCGATTTTGAAAACTTATTATTAAACGAAAAACAGCTCGAAGCAAAAGGGGCTGCTTTCTATAAAATCAATCGCGGCGGTGATATTACGTATCACGGACCGGGACAAATTGTAGGATATCCTATTCTGGATTTAGAAAATTTCTTTACGGATATTCATAAATATTTACGTTTTCTGGAAGAAGCAATGATTCTAACTTTAGCAGAATACGGTTTAGAGTCGGGCAGAAGCGAAGGCGAAACCGGAGTATGGCTTGGAGTTGGAACTCCGTTTGCACGTAAGATTTGTGCAATGGGCGTTCGCGCTTCACGCTGGGTTACCATGCACGGATTTGCTTTAAACGTAAATGTCGATTTAGGTTATTTTGATAATATTATTCCGTGTGGAATTCGCGGAAAAGGCGTTACCTCTTTAAACGTAGAACTTGGCGTAGCAAAAGTTGACGAAGAAGAAGTAAAGGCTAAAATTATCAAACATGTAGCTAATTTGTTTGAAGCGGAGTTTATTAAATAAAAGCGTTAAATATAATTTAAACACATAGAAACATAGATTTTGTAACTTTAAAAAAGGCGTTTCACTTACTCTAAATATACATAGATACTATGTGTGAGAAATGAGTTTCTCTTGATTCTCTTTTTTACACATTAAAAAGCTATGTTTCTATGTGTTTAATTTTTTTAGATAGAAACGGATTAAAAAACTTTAGAAGATAAGTATGAAAAATGCTGAAGAAAATAACAATTACAGAATTGCCGTTCCTTCAGCATTTGAAACTGTTTTTTCGCATTTCTACTTTGCCGAAAATAAAACAGAATTTCCCATAATCAAAACTTTATTGCCAAGTTTTCAAAGCATTATGGCTTTTAACTTCGGAACAAAATCCTCTTTAAAATCGCAGCAGAATACTTTTCTGGAAGTTGAAAAATGCATTGTTTTAGGCCCAATCAAACAAGCTTTTGATTATACTCTGGAACCCGGTTCCCAGATTTTAGTTGCCAATTTTAAAGAAGATGCTTTTTACAGATTCTTTGGCAACGCACTTTTTGATTCAATGCCCATTCATCCCGATGATTTAATTAATGAAAACTGTTTTACGGTTTTATGGGATGAACTTCAGAATATTGATGATCCAAAAGAACGTGTAGATTATATTTTAGATTTCTGCAAACCTTATTTAAGGGAACAAACCACAATTACAACTCTTTTAAACGATTTTCAGAACGAGAATTTGAATCCCATAAAAGCGATTGCTTCGCAGATAAACCAAAGCGAAAGAAATATTCAATTGAATCAAAAGAAAGTTTTTGGTTATTCCGTTAAAGAAGCCAATCGGTATGAAAGGTTTTTAAAAGCTGTTGATCAAATTCAGAAAAATATTCTAAACGAATTAAAAATAGACTGGTTAACGATTGTTGACGAATGCGGATATTACGATCAAAGCCAGCTTATTCACGACTTTAAATATTATATGAATATTTCGCCAACAAAATTTCTTAAATTTCAAAACGACATCTGCAGTTCAAAACCTCAGTAAAGCCGATTTCGTTTTCTTACAATTACTCCCCAAACCTGCGTTATACATTTGTCATGTTCAATCTTTAAAACTAGAAAACATGAAAAATTTAATTATTTACGCACATCCAAACGAAGCAAGTTTAAACCATTTCTTCAAAAATACAATCGTAGCATCTTTAGAAAAATCAGGACAAGAAATTGTGGTTCGCGATTTAAATGAAATCAATTTTAATCCGGTTCTCTCTTTGCAGGATATGCAGGGACAAAGAATGGGACAAGTTGCCGAAGATATCAAAACAGAACAGGAATTTATTTCGTGGGCAGACCAGATTATTTTTGTTTATCCAATTTGGTGGACGGGAATGCCCGCTATTATGAAAGGTTACATTGACCGCGTTTTTAGTTATGGATTTGCGTATCGATACGATCAGGGCGTTCAAAAAGGTCTGCTGACAGGAAAAAAAGCCATTATTGTAAATTCTCACGGAAAATCAAATGCTGAATACGAAGCAATGGGAATGGATAAAGCGTTGGAATTAACTTCAGATATTGGAGTTTTCAAATATTGCGGATTTGAAATCAAACAACATTTTTATTTTGACAAGGCAGACAGAGCCTCGGCAGAAAGCGTTTTAGAATGGGAAAAGGAACTTAAAAAGGCTTTTAAACTAGCTGATGAAGTTTCTGTTTTTCAATAGAAATTTATTTTTCAAAAGAATTATTGCAAAAAATCTAAAAATGGTCAGTAAACGCTCAGGATTTTGAATTGATGGTAAATTGCAGCAATATCGTGGTTTTCTAATGTTTTTATGGTAAATTTGGTTTTCTACTTAAAATATAAGCTTTTAACTAAATATAATCTAACAACTTATGAGAAAAATCTACTTTGTATGTTTCCTTTTTATGCTGAATGGCCTTTTTGCTCAAAAGAAAGATAAATTAAATCCAATTGCGATTTATGAAAAAGTTTGGCAGGAGAAAAATAGTGATGCAAGATTAAAATTAATCAAATCAATCTGGCTGGACGACAGTACTTTTGAAGATCCTTCGGCTTCTATAAAAGGTCAGGCAGCTTTAAATAATGTAATAAATGAGTTTTATAAAAAGTTTCCTGATGCTGTATTGACATCGGGTGCAAAAGTTGTAAAAGACAATTATGTAACCTGGGAGTGGAAAATTATTGACGCAAAGAAAAAAGAACCTATAATGGGAGGCCGCGATTTTGCCAGATTAAATGGAAAAGGTCAGGTAAGTAAAATTATTGGTTTTTGGAATACAGAAGTTACTTTGTCTGATGCTGAAGTTTTACAAAATCTTGAAGCTGATAATTATAAAGTTGTAGCACAGTATTATGAATGTCTTTTTAAAACAAGGGATTTTGTAAAAATGGCAGCAATAATTGAAGATGGTGCAGTTTATAGTCAAGCAGAAGGTTTGCCTTACGGCGGAACTTATATTGGGTTTAACGAATGGACTAAAATGTATGCAAAATCTGCTGAGTTTTTTGATTTAGAAATTGAAAAAGAACCTACTTATTTTAGCGATGCAACTAAAAATGAAGTTATTATTTATTTTACCATAAAATGCAAATCAAAAAAATCTGGTAAATATCTTTCAATGCCTATTTCAGAACATTTTGATTTGAAAAACGGAAAAATTACCGCAATCAGGCCATTTTATTTTGATACTAAACAATTTGCCGAATTCTTAAAAAGCAGAAAATAACATACGGGAAGTTAAATAACGATGTAGTATGTTATGTTTCTGTTTATTAAAGTTTTTAGCGCAATTTTTTTCGATAGTTTAAGTTATTTATTTAACAACTAAAAACTATTTCATTTCTAAAACCTTGATAATCATGGAATGTGTTATTACAGATTTATCCCGAATGATAGAATTTAATGAAGAAGAAAGCTTGGCTTTTGAAAGCATACTTCGCTTTAAAACTGTCAAAAAAAACGAACATCTTTTGGTAGAAGGAGATATTTGTAATTTCGGAATTTTTATTGCTGAAGGCAGTATTCGTTATTATTATTTGGTTGACGGTGTAGAATCAACCGGAAATTTCTTTTTTGAAAACGATTGGTATTCAGACTTCGAAAGTTTTTTATACGGCAAACCTACTTTATTAAATATTGAAGCTCTCGAAGATTCGGTAGTTTATTTGGCCTACAAAGAAGATTTTGAAAAATTGGTTTTGCAATATCCTGTTTTTAATTCTTTCCTGCGAATTATGATGGAACGCACGATTAAAGGTTTAACGGGAAGAAATATGGCAATGTCATTATTATCTCCGGAAGAACGTTATCTACGTTTTTTAAAATACTGCCCAAAAGTAGTCGAAAGAGTCTCCTTAAAACATATTGCGAGTTATTTAGGAATTCAGCCGGAAAGTTTAAGCCGAATCAGAACCCGAATTACTTTAAGCAGCAAATCTTAACCGAAGTCAATTTTTAAGAAATCTCAGCATTCTATTTTTGCTTTTATAACCAATAAAGCAAAAATAAAATGAAGAATATAATATCAATTGTCTTAAGCCTTTTGGGCTTGATTTCCTACGCTCAAACGGGCGTTGTTAGGGGAAAAATAATAGACAAGCAATCTGAAAAACCTATCGTCGGAGCCATTATTTCTTTAGCTGGAAATGAAAGTATTCAAACAGAATCAGATACAGAAGGAAGTTTTAGATTAATTAATATTCCGCTTGGGAGACAGAGTATCAATATAAGTTTTACAGGATATGAAAATACTTCTGTTTCAGATCTTGATGTAACTACGGGAAAAGATAATCTGCTGACAGTTTCGCTAATTGAAAAGTTTAATACACTTGATGAAATCGTCGTAACTTCCGGGACAAACAAAGCAAAGCCGTTAAATAAAATGGCATTGGTTTCGACAAAACAATTTACTACAGAAGAAGTTACAAGATTTGCAGGCGGACGAAGTGATGTGGCGCGCTTGGTTTCTAATTTCGCCGGAGTTTCGACCGGAGACGACAGCCGAAATGATATTGTTGTGAGAGGGAATTCTCCGTCTGGAATGTTATGGAGAATTGAAGGAATGCCGGTTCCAAGTCCAAATCACTTTTCAACTTTAGGAACAACGGGCGGTCCGGTTTCGGCATTAAATCCAAATCTTTTAGCAAATTCTGATTTCCTTACTTCGGCTTTTCCGGCAGAGTATGGAAACGCAATTGCGGGTGTTTTTGATTTAGGTTTTAGAAAAGGAAATCCCGACGAATACGAATATATGATTAGTGCCGGAGCTTATCCGGGATTAGAGTTTATGGCAGAAGGACCCCTGGGTAAAAAAGGCGGATCGTTTGTTGCCGCGGCAAGATATGGTTTTGTGGGCATTACCGGATTGGCCGGAACTGATGCACAGCCCAATTACAGCGATATTAGTTTTAATGTTGATTTTGGAAAAAGTAAATTGGGGAATTTTTCTGTTTTCGGAATTTACGGCGTTTCTGATATTGATTTTCTTGGTGATAAAATTGACAAAGAAGATCCTTTTGCACCGCAGGACGAAGACAGTTATGTAACATCAGGATTTGCTTCTTTCGGATTAAAACACAATTTAGAGATTGGATCAAAATCGTATCTAAAAACCATTGTAGGTTATTCGAATGCTAATAACTCGTATAAAAATTATCGTTATTACAATTATGGCACTCCAACAGAAAACAGGCTTCCGTTTTCGGATATTAAAAACGATGAAAACAGATTTACATTTTCGACTTTATTCAATTCTAAAATCAATAAAAAAATAACTTTTAGAGCGGGATTATTGTATGAAAATTATACACTCGATGCAAAAATGTCTTCAAGAGATAGACAACAGGATTCAGACGGAGACGGTTATCCAGATTTTGTTCCTTTAATTAATAACAACGGAAATTATAATGTCGTACAGCCGTTTGCGCAGGGGCAATTCCGCTTGACGGAAAAATTAACTTTCAACGCGGGAATTCACGGGCAGTATTTTTCAATTAATGAGCAGTTTGTTTTTGAACCCAGAACTGCTTTATCATACGCCTTAACTCCTAAAAACACCGTAAGTTTTGGTTTCGGAATTCACCATCAAAGTGTTCCCGTTCCTATTTTATTTTTGAATGAATTTGTAAATGGAACTCAGGTTCAAACCAATAAAAATCTGGATTTAGTACAAAGTCAGCATTATGTTTTAGGTTATGATGTTCGTTTGGCGAATAAATGGCGTGGAAAAGTCGAATTGTATTATCAGGATATTAGCAAAGCTGCGGTTGAATCGTTTCCAAGCAGTTATTCTTCTTTAACAGAAGGCGCCGATTTTGGATATTCGATAGATAAAACTTCTTTGGTAAGCAAAGGAACGGGATTTAATCGGGGAATTGAATTTACGGTTGAAAAATTCTTTAGTGAAGGTTATTATGCCTTGTTTACAACTTCTCTTTTTGAAAGTAAATATAAAGGAAGTGATAATATCGAACGAAATTCTCCTTTTAATAATGGTTACGTAATCAATCTTTTAGGCGGAAAAGAATTTAAAGTTGGAAAAGCAAAAAGAAATGTATTTTCAATCGATACCAAATTTACAACTGCGGGCGGACGTTATTATACGCCTGTTGATTTAGCAGCATCAAACAATGCAGGTTATGAAATTAGAGACGATGCAAATGCTTTCAGCAAGCAATATGATGCGTATTTGCGATTAGATGTAAAATTCGGAATTAAATTAAACAGTAAAACAAAAAAGAGATTTCACCAGTTTTATATCGATCTTCAAAACGTAACCAATAATACTAACGTATTTACAAGAGAATATAACAGATTAACAAACAGCGTAAACCAAAAAGATCAAATTGGTTTTTCGCCAGATTTTGGATATAAATTTCAGTTTTAGTTAAAAATGTGTTGGGGCAGATTTTTAAAACCAAAAAGGCTTATCAATTTAGATAAGCCTTTTTTTTATTTTACATGTTTCCTTGTTCTGTAGGAACATTTCATTGCTAGAAATTATATTGTTATAATGGATTACGTTCCGTAGGAACGTTTGATTTTTAAATTGTTTTTTAATAATCAAACGTTCCTACGGAACGCAAATGTGACTGATCTTTATTTTTTATCTACCAACGAAACATTCCTATGGAATGATAAATCGGATATTAAAAAAGTGGCCAATTAAGTCACTAAAAACAAACAAAATAATTGTAGTATATGAGCTGTCTCGACTTTTAAGACAGCTTCTTTTTTTATTCTTCAAAGAAATTGAGTTCTAATTGATCCGGCAAAAGCCTGAAACTCATTCTGTGATATTTTGTTGGGCCATATTTCTTAATGGCTTCACGATGTTCTTTTGTTGGATAACCTTTATTTTGTTTCCAGTTGTACATGGGGAATTCTTCATGAATTTGATCCATATATTCATCGCGGTACGTTTTTGCCAAAACAGAAGCCGCGGCAATACTCAGGAATTTGGCATCGCCTTTTATAATGCTTTGATTGGGAATTGATTTTAGTAATGCAATTTCTTCCTTAGAAAACTGTTTTCCAAAACTGTTTTTCAAACCCAATTTTGCATTTATAGAACGATTTCCATCCACAATAATATATTCAGGAACATGCTTTAATTTTAAAATACATTCCTGCATTCCTTTCATCGAAGCATTCAGGATATTTATTTCGTCAATTTCATCTGGAAATAAATGCGTTACAGCAAAACATACGGCATGCTGTTCGATAATTGGTTTTAAAAAAAACCTCATTTTTTCAGACAATTGTTTACTGTCATTTAAAATTTCGTGTTCAAAATCTTCAGGCAGGATTATAGCTGCGGCAGTTACAGGACCTGCAAGACAGCCTCGGCCGGCCTCGTCAGTTCCAGTTTCTAAAACAAATCCCGAGAAATTTTTTGCAAGCATTTTTTTGAAATTTTAAAAGGCAAATATCATAAAATTTTATGCAAAAATATTCGTTTTCATACTGTCTGCCAAGGTAATTGTATAAATTGAAGTGTTTTTTTATTTATACATATTTATCTTTTACCTTTGCTCAACAAATTTTGTCGAAATAATTACATATAAAGCCATCAAATGAGAATATTCATTTTTCTATATCTATTAATTGTACCAGCATTATTGTTTTCTCAGGAAAAACCAAAACCAGCTTCTAAAAATAATTTAGATATGAATACGCAATATTCTAGTATAACAGATACTGTTAAAAAGAAGAAGGCAAAAATTGCAACGATTGATCAGTATCAAATTATTACGCTGGAACATGATACTATTTATGCTGATACGTCGCTGACAATAAAAAGTGCTTACAAACAAAATCATCTTCGAAAAGACCTTTTTGGACTTTTAGAATCCTCTAATATTGGTCAGCCGTTAAATACATTACAATATAGTTTAACGAGTTTTTCGCCGTATCCGGAAATTGGTTTTAGCGCCATGCATTCGAATTATATACAAGCAGACGAAGTGAGATATTACTCTGCAGCGACACCTTTTACAGAATTGTTTTTTAATACAACGATTAATAAAGGACAAAATGTTGATTCGTTCATCACACTGAATGTGTCTAAAAACCTTAATTTTTCTATTGCATACAGAGGTTTACGTTCAGAAGGTGATTATATAAATCAATTAGTAAGTGCCGGAAACTTTAGATTTACAACGAGTTACGCTACTACTAACAGAAGATATGCATTAAATGCACATTATACATATCAGGATAATTCGAATGAAGAAAACGGTGGAATTACAACTCCGGAAGATTTTGAAAGCGACGATCCCGATTTTAAAAACCGTCAGCGTCTGCAGGTTTATTTAACAGATGCTAAATCATTTTTAAAAGGAAGACGTTTATTTTTTGATCACGCTTTTAGAATAAATCCTACACATGGAGACAATAATTTATATGTAAACCATCAATTAAATTACGAAAACAAATTTTTCGAATATAATCAGCCAACTGTACTTTCTGCGGTTGATGGAATCGATGAGCCGGTAAAACGTTTTGGGGAATCCTATGTAACGAGTAATATAAACGATCAAACACATTTTGAAAGACTTTATAATAAAGTTGGAGTTGCTTATGAAAATTCTCTTTTAGGAAAATTTAATTTCTTTGTTGATGATTACAGGTCTAATTATCAGTATGATAAAATTATTATTTTTAAAGACGGAAGAACAATTCAGGATAATTTATTTCTACAGATTAATAATGTAGGCGGACAGTATGAATATCAAAAAAATAAATGGAACGGTAGATTTTTGTACACAAGATCAATCACCAATCAATCGCTTTCTGATCTTGATGCAAAACTGCGTTATAAATTAAACGATAAAATTCAGTTTGATTTTAGATACAGAAACATCAATAAACTGCCAAACAACAATTATAATTTGTACCAAAGCAGTTATGTATCGTACAACTGGTCGAATGATTTTAAAAATGAAAAAATCAATTCATTAGGAGCCAGCATTAATACGCCTTGGTTAAATGCCGAAGTTAATTATACCATTTTAAAAGATCATTTGTATTTTGAAGATGTATCTGATGCTGATGACGATGCGGTTAGAACTCAACTCATAAAACCGGCCCAATACGGAAATGCAATTAATTATTTAGAGATAAAAGCAAATAGAGAATTTAAATTTGGAAATTTTGCTTTGGACAATACACTTTTATATCAAAAAGTAGATCAATCAGATTTGATTTTAAATGTACCTGATTTTGTAACCAGAAACACGCTTTATTACTCAAATTATTATTTCAAAAAAGCATTATATGCTCAGGCAGGAGTTGTATTTAATTACTTTACTAAATATTATGCTAACGATTACAACCCTGTTATTGGAGAGTTTTTTGTGCAGGATAAAAAAGAAATTGGAAATTATGCCACTTTTGATGTTTTCATAAATGCAAGAATTCGCCAGACACGTTTTTATGTAAAAGGAGAACATTTAAATGCTTTATTTTCAAGCACTAATTATTACTCAACACCTAATAATCCATATCGTGATTTTGTAATCAGATTTGGTTTAGTCTGGAATTTCTTCCAATAAAAACGAAGCGTAACTTTACTTAAAAAACCAAATATTAAACTTAAATAAAAATGGACTTTTCAAATAATATTTTAGAAACAATTGGTAATACGCCATTGGTAAAACTCAACAAAATTGTTGCTGAAATTGATGCGTTAGTACTAGCAAAAGTCGAAACTTTTAATCCTGGAAATTCTGTTAAAGACAGAATGGCTGTGAAAATGATTGAAGATGCCGAAGCTGACGGCCGACTTAAACCAGGCGGAACTATTATTGAAGGAACTTCTGGAAATACCGGAATGGGACTCGCTCTTGTTGCAATTATAAAAGGTTACAAATTGATTTGTGTAATCTCAGACAAACAGTCTAAAGAAAAAATGGATATTCTGCGTGCTGTTGGCGCAAAAGTAGTCGTTTGCCCTACAGATGTCGAGCCTACTGATCCTCGCTCTTATTATTCAGTTTCAAAACGTCTGGCAGAAGAAACACCAAATTCATGGTATGTAAACCAGTACGATAACTTGTCGAATTCATTGGCACATTACGAGCAGACGGGACCAGAAATCTGGAAACAGACAGATGGTAAAATCACGCATTTTGTGGTGGGGGTTGGAACTGGCGGAACAATTTCAGGAGTTGGAAAATACTTAAAAGAGAAAAACCCGAACATTAAAATTTGGGGAATTGATACGTATGGTTCTGTTTTTAAAAAATACCATGAAACCGGAATTTTTGACGAAAACGAAATTTACTCGTATATAACAGAAGGAATTGGGGAAGACATTTTACCAAAAAATGTTGATTTTTCTCTAATTGACGGTTTTACAAAAGTAACTGATAAAGATGCTGCGGTTTATACCAGAAAGATTGCACTTGAAGAAGCTATTTTTGTTGGGAATTCTGCCGGAGCTTGTATCAAAGGTTTATTGCAGTTAAAAGAGCATTTTAAGCCAGATGATGTTGTTGTGGTATTATTTCACGATTCAGGAAGCCGTTATGTGGGTAAAATGTTTAATGACGACTGGATGCGCGAACGTGGATTCTTAGAAGAAAACATAACAAAGGCCGAAGATGTTATTAAAGATCATATCGATAAAGAATTGATCGTTGTTCGTACAGAAGAATTGGTTTCGCACGCAATTGAACGTATGCGTAAATATAAAATTTCGCAGATTCCGGTTGTTGATATCAACGGATTTGTGGGTTCTGTTGATGAAACAGATTTGTTTAGAAGTTATGTTGCCGATAAAAACGTAGCCGAAAAACCAATTAAAGAAGTAATGGGAAAACCTTTCCCGATTGTAAAATTAGGAACTCCAATCGAAGAGGTTTCGAAATTATTTACAAAAGAAAATGATGCCGTTTTAATTGATTTAGGAAACGGAAACCATCATATTATTACTAAATATGACATTATTGGTTCTATTAAATAAGAACTTTATCAGAATAATTTTTATCCATAAATCTAGCTTTTGAACAGTTAGATTTATGGATTTTATCTTTTAAAAATAATTAAAGAATGAATTTTACGGCTATAGATTTTGAAACTGCAACAGGACATCATCCATGTTCTGTGGGAATTGTTACTGTTGAAAATGGAATTATAGTAGATGAATTCGTTACTTTAATTAAACCGCCAAATAACGAATATAATCCGTTTACGATTCGTGTTCATGGTATTTATCCAAAAGATACAATTAATGCAAAATCCTTTTTTCAGGTATATCCTGAAATTGAGAAAAGATTAAAAAATAGGGTTGTGGTGGCGCACAACGAAAGTTTTGACCGAAATGTTTTAATGAAATCTATGTTGCTGCAATGTTTAAATTATGAAAATTTAAACATTGCCCCAAAATGGGAATGTACCGTTAAAATTTATAAAGCAAAAGGTTTAAAGCCAACAAAATTAAGTGATTGCTGTCGCGAAATGAAAATACAATTAAATCACCACGAAGCACTTTCAGACGCAAGGGCTTGTGCTAAATTATATATGCTTCGATAAATAGTTTTATTTTTTGTAAGAATAGTATTAATTTTTTGCTATTTTTAGATTTTTGAAATATATAAAATCTAAAAATGAAAGAAGACTTTCTTCATTATCTCTGGAGGTTTAAAAAGTTTGATACTTTGAATCTCGTAACGGCTCAAAATGAATCTATTACCATTATTAAAACAGGTGGTTATTTAGAACTTTCGGGACCTGATTTTTTTAATGCCCATATTAAAATCGGCAGTCAAAAATGGGCTGGAAATGTTGAGATTCACGTAAAATCTTCAGATTGGTATCTGCACAATCATGAAAAAGATGCTGCTTACGAAAATGTGATTCTTCATGTAGTCTGGGAAAACGACACCGCAATTTTTAGGGAAAACAATACCGAAATTCCGGTTTTGGTTCTTAAAGATTATGTCGAAAAAGAAGTTTTAGATAATTACAATGCATTGGTTTCTCCCAAAACCTGGATTTCATGCGAAAAACAAATACATGAAATCGATGCTTTTGTTTTTAAAAACTGGCAGGAAAGATTATTTTTTGAACGATTAGAACGCAAATCAAAATTTGTTTACGAATTGCTGGAAGAAACCAATCAGGATTGGGAAGCGGTTTTGTTTTGCCTTTTAGCGAAGAACTTTGGTTTAAATACAAACGGTTTGGCTTTTCTTCAAATGTCAAAATCAATTCCTTTTTCAATCATCAGAAAAGAAAGTTTTGAAGTCGAAAATCTGGAATCATTGCTTTTAGGAACTTTAAATTTATTAGATGGAGAAAAAGAAGATGTTTATTTTAAAGATTTAAAGTTTAGGTATTTTTATCTGCTGCATAAATATCATTTAGAAAAAACATTTATAGATCCCGTTCAGTTTTTTAAACTTCGACCGGATAATTTCCCAACAATTCGGCTTTCTCAGCTCGCTAATTTATATCACAAACATCAAAACTTGTTTTCGAAAATAATTGCGCTAAAATCAGCTAAAAGCGTGTATGAACTGCTCAATGTTTCAGTAAGTTCCTATTGGCAGAATCATTATCAATTCGATAAAGAAAGCCCGAAGAAAGCGAAAACATTATCAAAATCATTTGTTGATTTAGTAATCATAAATACCATAATTCCAATTCAGTTTGCTTATTCTAACATAATGGGAGATTCAGCTTCAGAAGATTTAATTGATTTTATGAATGAAGTCGCACCAGAAAAAAATGCGATTATCGATAAGTTTTTTTCCTTCGGAATAAAATCTAAAAATGCATTTGAAACCCAAACTTTATTAGAACTTAAAAATGAGTACTGCAACCATAAAGCGTGTTTAAAATGCGCAATAGGAATGGAGTTGCTTAAAAATAATTAGATAATTAGAAAATGTGATAATGAGATAATTTGTACTTTTGCCTTAAGCAAGTCAAAGAAATCTAAAATCTAATGTCTTAAATCTAAAATCAAAAAATGTCTGCTATTTTAAAATTAAAATTCTTTTTTGAAAAATACGGTTTTCATGTATCATCCAGACTGGCTGATAAACTAGGAATGCGTGTTACAAGCGTAAGGTTATTTTTTATTTACATTTCGTTTGTAACAGCAGGTTTAGGTTTTGGAGTTTACCTTACATTGGCTTTCTGGATTCGTCTTAAAGATTTAATCCGCGCAAAAAGGACTTCTGTTTTTGATTTATAAATCAAAAGTTGACGATATAAAAAATAAAAAAACCTGTTCAATTGAACAGGTTTTTTTATGATAAATCTTTTTTTAGATTTCTTCGGTTTCGTTTTGAGGATTGTTAAGTTTTGCTCGTTTTTTACTGTAAGCAAAATAAACAATAATACCTAAAGTTCCCCAGCTTAAAAATGCGATCCAAGTATCGTGTCTTACCTGAGTCATTAAGAATAAATTGAAAGATACTCCTAAAGTTCCAACTAAGTAAACTGCCGGAGTTTTGTAATGTCTTTCTAATTCTGGTTTTTTATATCTTAAGATCATAACGGCAACACATACCATTCCAAATGCTAATAATGTTCCCATACTACACATTTCACTCACTTTTTCAATTGGAGTAAGCGCAGCAACAATCGAAATAATTGTTCCAACTAAATAGGTACTTTTATAAGGTGTTTTGAAAGTTGTGTGAAGTTTGCTGAAAAATGGAGGTAATAAACCATCTCTTGACATTCCTAAGAAAATACGAGTTTGTCCAAGCATCATTACAAGCATTACAGATGTTAAACCTGCAGTTGCAGCAATTGTAATAATAAATACAGCCCATGTTAATCCGTTTTCACTAAAAGCAGAAGCAACCGGAGCAGCTTTGTCTAATTGATCGTAATGAACCATTCCGGTTAATACTAATGAAACCAGAATATATAGAATTGTACAAATAATTAAAGAAGCGATAATAGCAAATGGTACATCTTTTTTAGGATTAATTGCTTCTCCGGCCTGAGTCGAAACAGCATCAAAACCAATATAAGCAAAGAATACAATTGTTGCAGCCGTTAATACACCTCCAAATCCAAAATTCATTTTTCCAGTTGCATTTCCTAACGCATCAAGAGCAGGAACTTCAGTAGGAATAAATGGATGCCAGTTATCAGTATTAATATAGAAAGCACCACAAACAATTACAAAAAGAACTACAGCAATTTTTACAATTACAATAATATTATTTGTACTTGCGGCCTCTTTAATTCCTTTTACAAGAATTGCAGTTACAACCCATGTAATTAAAAAAGCAGGTAAGTTAAAAGCAAATGTTGGAAGATCAATTAAATCGTGAGGAAACTCTTTATTATGTTCAATGATTTTTTCTGTAGCAGTATGAAAATCATTGCAGAGCCAGATTGGGATATTAATTCCAAATAAATGGAGAAGTTTTACAAAGTATCCGCTCCAGGCGACGGCGACGGTGGTGGCACCCATCATGTACTCAAGAATCAAGTTCCATCCAATGAACCAGGCAAAAATTTCGCCGATTGTTCCGTATGCATAAGCATATGCAGAACCTTCTACCGGTAACACTGAAGCAAATTCAGCATAACAAAGAGAAGCAAATAAACAGCCTATACCTGCAATAACAAAGGATAGAGCCAGAGCTGGACCCGCATAATCATGAGCTGCGATTCCTGTTAAAGTGAAAATTCCTCCACCTATGATTGCCCCAATTCCTAATGAAGTTAAACCCCATCTTGTAAGAACTCTTTTTAAATCACTTTTTTTCATATCGGCCTCAAAGGCTGATATTGGTTTAACTCTCCAAATTGACATACTATTTTATTGGTTTATTGTTATTAAGCTCCAAATGTATCGTTTTTTGTAAAAAATAAAAACAATTATGATATTTTAAGTTATAAAATATTTAAATTTTTGATTTATTCTGTTTGCAATCTTCTGTAAGAGCTGAGTTTATTTTAATCTCTATTATATCGATTGAGTTTGAAATATCAAATTCAGAAATAATATTTTTAGTATTTTTCCTAATAAATATAAAATTTATCCCGTATTTTATACTTTTTATAATAGCAATACATTTATAATAATCACAAATTTCAAGATGTTCAATCAATATTTTAAATTTACAAGCAAGCAAAGAATCGGTATTTTTTTACTTTTTATAATTATCATCACACTGCAGTTAATTTATTTTTTTGCAGATTTTAACCAGTATGAAAAAACTTTTCCCGAAGAGAAGAAATGGCTCTCCTTACAAAAAGAAATAGATGCTGCAAAAGAGACAAAATATAAGGACAAACAAAAAGTATATACTTTCAACCCAAATTTTATTTCGGATTATAAAGGATACAAACTCGGAATGTCTGTTGAAGAAATAGATCGTTTATTGGCTTTCCGAAAACAAGATAAATATGTAAACTCAGCCGAAGAATTTCAAAAAGTAACACAAATTTCAGATTCATTATTAAAGGTAATGTCTCCCTTGTTTAAATTCCCGGATTGGACACAAAAGAAAAATGATTTTAAAACAGAGAAAAAAGAGTACGTTCAAAAAGCATCTTTCAAAAAAGAAAGCATAATAATTAAAGATATAAACCAAGCCAGTCAAGAAGATTTAATTGCAATATATGGTATTGGCGAAGCTTTGTCATCAAGAATATTAAAGCAGAAAGAAATTTTAGGCGGTTTTGTTTCTATGGAACAGCTTGAAGAAGTTTGGGGACTTTCGCCAGAAGTTATTGCCCAGCTTAATAACCATTTTAAAGTAATTATGCCGTCAGGTTTTAAGAAGATAGCCATAAACGACGCGACATTAAAAGAGTTATCACAGTTTCCGTACTTTAAATATACACTTGCAAAACAAATTGTCACCTATAGAAGTATGAACGGAAATTTTAATAATATTGAGGATTTGTCAAAAATTAAAGGTTTTCCTGTTGAAAAAGCAAAAATAATTAGTTTATATTTGGAGTTCTAAAAAAATAGTACATAATGAATTTTGATTATAACGAAATGCAGTCGATGATTGCTCAATCTATAAAAGACTTTGCAGAAAAAAATATTAAGCCCTTTATAATGGAGTGGGATGAAGCCCAGATTTTTCCTGTTGATTTGTTTAAAAAACTGGGCGAAATGGGATTTATGGGAGTTTTAGTGCCCGAAGAATACGGAGGATCTGGATTAGGTTACCATGAATATATTACAGTTATTGAAGAGATTTCAAAAGTGGACCCTTCAATTGGTTTGTCAGTTGCAGCACATAATTCGCTTTGCACCAACCATATTTTGACCTTTGGAAACGAAGAGCAAAAGAAAAAGTATTTACCAAAATTAGCTACTGCCGAATATATAGGAGCGTGGGGATTAACAGAACATAATACAGGATCTGATGCCGGAGGAATGAATACAACGGCTGTTAAAGACGGAGATTTCTGGGTTATTAATGGAGCTAAAAATTTTATCACACATGCTATTTCTGGAGATGTAGCAGTTGTAATTGTTAGAACAGGAGAAAAAGGAGATTCTAAAGGAATGACTGCTTTTGTTTTAGAAAAAGGAATGACAGGATTTTCATCTGGTAAAAAAGAAAATAAATTAGGAATGCGTGCAAGTGAAACTGCCGAATTAGTTTTTGACAGCTGCCGTGTTCCGGATGCAAACAGATTAGGTGAAGTTGGACAAGGATTTGTTCAGGCAATGAAAATTCTAGACGGAGGCCGAATTTCGATTGGGGCTTTATCATTAGGAATTTCAAAAGGCGCTTATGAAGCTGCATTAAAATATTCAAAAGAAAGACATCAATTTGGTCAGCCAATAAGCAGCTTTCAGGGAATTTCATTTAAACTAGCCGATATGGCAACAGAAATTGAAGCTTCAGAATTATTACTGCACAAAGCAGCATATTTAAAGCAACAGCATAAACCAGTCACAACATTGGGTGCAATGGCAAAAATGTATGCTTCAGAAGCCTGCGTTAAAATTGCAAATGAAGCCGTCCAGATTCACGGAGGTTATGGCTATACAAAAGATTTCCCGGTAGAGAAATTCTACAGAGATTCTAAATTGTGCACAATTGGAGAAGGAACAACTGAAATTCAAAAATTAGTTATCTCTAGAAATTTGTTGAAAGAGTAAAGAGTAAAGAGTAAAGAGTAAAGAGTAAAGAGTAAAGAGTAAAGAG
>NZ_JBMDIY010000042.1:0-51212 GCF_057808895.1 Flavobacterium sp. FG68 | reverse complement strand
ACTAATTATAAAAATGTAGCTTAACTTTTTCTCCAGTTTTTGTTTGCATATCCAAAGAGCTGTCAGACAATACAATAGACGAAGTAGATAAGGTTAATAGAAAACTTTCGACAAGTTCATTTACTATAGATAATGAAATCAGAAAAAAGCATTATTTTAATAAAAACGGTACAATAAAATATTCTGAAATTATAACCAGATTAGATCTTAGTCAAAACGATTCAGTTGGATATTATAAAGATAAATATGAAAAAATAGTAAACGGTAAAGTGGTTATCACAAAAGAATATACTATTATCAACTAACTAAGTTACATCATTTTCCCTTCTTTAGCATATTCCTTTTTAATTCCCTGAAGCAAATGATTCAGGTTGATGCTTTTATTTTGATCTTCTAAAGTTCTCAAACAGGCATACTGAATGATATTTACAATATTGGCGCCCGTAATATCGTATTTTTTTGAAAGTTCGCTAAGATTTACATCTTCGGCAATCTTAATTCCTTTTGGCAGATTATTTTGCCACAGTTTTAAACGTTCGCCGTAAGAAGGCACTTCAAACTCAATTATAGATTGAAATCTTCGGGTAAAAGCGGTATCAATATTTGCTTTAAAATTAGAAGCCAGAATAACCAATCCCGGATGATTTTCGATACGTTGAAGCAAATACGAAACTTCCTGATTAGCATATTTATCATGTGCGTCTCTCACATTGGTTCTTTTTCCGAAAACGGCATCGGCTTCATCAAAAAACAAAATCCAGTCTTTATCTGCCGCTTTGTCAAAAAGAGAAGAAAGATTTTTTTCGGTTTCACCAATGTATTTCGAAATTACCATTGATAAATCAATTCTATAAACATCTCTTTGGGTATATTTTCCTAAAAGTGAAGCCGTAAGCGTTTTTCCTGTTCCCGGCGCACCGTAAAACATCACTCTAAAACCGGGTTTTATTTTAGATTTCATATTCCATTCATGAAGTAAAATATCATTGAATTTAAGCCATGTTTCTATTTCTTTAATTTGATTTAAAGTAGAAGTATTCAAAACCAAATCATCCCAGTCTAATTGGGTTTCGATTAATTGGGCAGGGAAAATACTGCTAAGCTGTGGTTTTAGAATTTTTCCGGTAATGAATTTCTCGATGTATTCATCTTCTAAAATCAATAAACCGCTCAGTTTAGGTTCACCATTTGGAACAGCTTCTATTTTGATGATTCTTTTCTGATAAAGAAAAGACTGATTGTGCAGATAGTCATAAAATGAAATTCGTTTATCGAGATCATTTCCCGCAATTAAAAACTGAGCCGTTTCGCCAGTTGGTAAAATGCCGCGATGGTTTTTTGTTTTTATTCCGCCAAATTCCGGTAATTCACCGCCATTTGGTAAATATTCGGCAATAATCGAACTTAAAAAATCGGGTTTCAAGTGCGGCGCAAGAGCTAGTCCCAACAAAAGAGTATCGATTTCTGTCAGGTTATTTTCAATGATGAATTCGTTTATAAACCCATTCGAATCAACTTGATTCAAAACAGGTTTTTCCATTGGGTTTTCGGCCTGAAAAAGAGTATCAAGCTGAAATACGAATTGGTTTTTTAGGTATGTGAATACATTTTCCATTTTATATTAATAATTCGATTGAAAAAAATCTATTTGATTGTTTAAAATTTCTGATTCTGTTTATGACAGGGTTTTGTTTTCATTTTGCATAGCAAATAAATTAAACCAGAACTACAACCAATGATGTCAAGATTTCAAGTTTTTATGAATCCATTCATCACGGTAGATCATTGATTGATTAACTTTATCATCAATATTTTTATTCCAGTTAATGATCAGTAAATCATCTTTTTTTGTTTTTTTTACATTTGGTTCAAATTTTCCCTCTGAGAATTTTTTAAAATCATCTGGTTTTCCTACTTCGGAATTTATATGATAATCAAGACTTAAAAAATCGACTATTTTATAGGTCTCCCAATAATCATTTATGATAGCATCATTTGGGGTGAATCCTTTTAACTCATATAATTCGATTCCTAATCTATATCCTATTAAGAAATCTGTATGAAATTCACAGTATAGATCAAGGGTCAAATTTATCATGGGTTCTATAACAGATTTATCGAGTTTGTCCTGACTTATATTTTCGAAAATAATTAAACTGAAACCAGAATCATTTACATTAAGATATAAACCACATGAAGGAGTTCCAGACGTTGAATTTTGTAGAACATAAGTGTCGTATTTGTTCTCAAGGACAGAGCTGATAATTTCATCAAAGGACTTAAAAGGTCTTACCTCATCATCCTTGAATCGATAAAAAAAGTTTAATTTTTTACCCCAAACAGATGTTTCAATGTGCTTGATAATTGTTGAAATGAAACTACTTTTTTCAATCCAGTTTTTTTTCGGTTTTTTTAGTTTAAAATCTTCTAAACGCAGGATAATTTCCATTTGACTGATTTTTATGATTGAACATTTGTTTCCCATTTTGATCCACCAATAACCCTTCTCAAGTGAGGTACCCATAAATCTTTGACAGACTCTCGTGTAAAATTATACTGTACTTTATCAAAAGTTCTTTTATCGTCTGGTTCCTTTACCCAAGGTATTTTTGGTGCAGTTATTATTTTTTTGTAATCTTCCATCTGCGTCTGCTCTTCACCACTTGGACCACGGTCTACGCTAATTGCTTTTGCCTCTACCAGATTAGAACCGTCGTATCCGTCAGCATCTCTGTCTTGTGTGAGTTTTTTTGACTTGTAGTAGTTCTTAAAAAACATTGGTCTTGGAGTTCTTGTCATGACACGATTGCGCACAAGCCATAATTCGAAAATTACCCCTCTTACAGCATTCAATTCAGCAGGAATATCGGTTGATTTTATTACATCATTATCTAAGTCTTCAAGACTGTCTGCATATTTATCAACAATTAAATCTCTGAAGTTTTCTCTGTAGGTGTCAATTTTGCTTTGTTTTTCGGTGTCTGCCCAAGTTGGATCCCATTGTAAATTTCTTCTGGATTTAAGAACGTTAGTATACATGATACGATATTTTGCAATTAAGGCATCAAAATCGGTTTCACCGCTTCTTCTCGAAGCTACCCTGTCTTCGGTATGAGAAAGATCAAAAGTATATTGCCCTTCAGTATCACTCGTTGATGTTGAAAAAGAAATTACCAATCCTTTTTCTTTCCATGAACTTAGATGCGCTCGTGTTGTACTCGAACCAATATTTATGGTGCCTTCCAATTGAGCTCTTGAAAAGAGAACATTTCCAAATGCTCTATGAGCAGTTTCGATATAGTTTAAAGTAACGCCTGTTAATCCGGCTTGTTCAGCTCGTAATCGTATGCCTGCAGCTGCACCTCTTTTAGAAGTTTTTTTAACTGCTCTTTGAACATAATTATAATCCCAAGTTTCCCCGCCATCAGTTACAGAAGAAATATTTATAACAGACGCCTGGTCAGTATTCACTTTATTTTTGATAGCCTGAGCTTCTTCAAGAGTTATTTGTCCTTCGTCTTTTTCTTTTTCCGATTCTGTATCAATTTCTGCTAAAGCTCCTGCAACTGGTCCCGATGGTGTTGCTGCTGCAGCTTCTGGCTCACTTCTTCCCATCACTCTGTCTAATAAGGCCATTCCCGTATCAACAGCTTTATTCACCAGCCACGTAAGTGCTTCATCAACCATTTGTTGTACAGAAATAATCATTTCGCCAATTCTTGCCCCAATTCCAGTTAAACCAACCTGATTAGCCAGGAATCCTATCATAACCGGCATAGCTTGTCCCATAGTTCTTTCGAGGTAATCTGCGGCTGTGGTGACATTGCCTCGGGCTAAATCAGCTACACCGTTGACAAATGAATTGACAACTTCGAGCATTTCACGCAAGTATTTTATAAAACTTTGTATCGCATTAAAGAACGCCATTGCACCGTTTATCACCGCCATAATTCCGGTTGGGTCTAACATGCTTAAAAGTCTGGCTGTAATTCTGTTCACAATGCGTTCCATGACAAAGTTTTTCACGGCATCGAGAACGGTATTCCACAAGTTACTAAGCTGTTCTTGTATTTTATCCCAAATAGCAGCCATACCTCGTTCCTGAACATCTTTAATGAATGTCCAAATACCTTCGAGTGTATTAATCATGCTGCGGATTCTGGCAACTCTTGCAGGCCCAATACGAGGATGTGCGGCGAGTTTTTCCCAGATTTTTTCCATCGAGATATTCAACACTTCCATTACCCAGGTAATAACACCTTGCAAAGAGAAATCAGTAAGTACCGGAATATTAGCATCTTTTAACTCGCTCATTAACCAGCCTGTTACACCATTTATTAAATGGGTTACAATATTGTCAAAGAATTGTATAAATCCTTGTTTAAGTGCTCGCAGTATATTTTTTAAGAAACCAATTGGATCTTTCTTAATGTCATCAATAGCTTCTAATGCTCTTGTAATGATATTTCCGATGAGGTCGAATGGGAAATTCATAATCTCAAGAATGGCTATAATAACGATTCGGACAATTTCTGCTACAAACGCAATTAATCGGCCTATAGGTTCTCCAAATTTGTCAATGATTCTCAAGAAAGCATCTATCGGATGGATGAGGTCATCGATACTCATAGAATCCCAAATGTCGGTAAACAATTGAATTATAGATTGCGGCGTCATGTTGAGTGTCGCTACTGCGGCTTCAATTTCGCCTACAATTCTGGCTATTGCACCAGATTCAACCATTTGTGCATATTGTTCTTCTCCGCCATCCATAAGGCTCATAAAACCTCGTATTAGATTTGGAACTGTGCGAGGTACAGCTTCTTGTGTAAAAGGATCTCTTCCTATAATTACTTTAATAAGCGAATAACCTCTTACAGTTGCAGCTTGAGAAGACAGCCATCCTAATAATGACTCCTTAACAAGTTCTAATACTTTTAGTGCAACGCCTGAAGCAAAATCCCAAACTCGTTGCAGAAATCCTCCAGCTTGGGCTGCAAGTGCTGAAAGATTATCAGCAATATTGACCAAATTTGCAGGCTGAATAGCATCCCAGGCTGCAGTTATGAGTCCGCGAAGCTCGCCTAATAGCGAATTGAAAGTTCCAACCTGAGTGTCAAGCCAGTCAGCAGTTTTTTGCAGCGTGCCTTTTTCACGCATTTGCTCAAGCTCTGTTTGCTTGTCTATAAGTAATAAGAAATCTTCTAATATTTCGACCGTTGTGGCGTTGACTGCTTCATCGCGTAACGGATCGTATTTGATTATTTTTTTGATTAATGACCAGGCTTTGTTTTCTGCCAGTATAGGTTCTGCTACACCAATTAAAGCTTCTTTTATCCAGGTAATAACCTGATCTACAGTTGCACTTACAAAAGAAGTTATTCTGTTAACTACTTCATTAAATTTTTCAGTAACCAAATCAATTATACCAGTATAAGGGAATGATATTTCGTCCCAAACTTCTTCAACTAAATCTAAAATACTGTCGATTGTTAATCCGAGTTCGCTTAATTTTCCTTCTACCCAGTCAAAAACCTGCTGTAGTATTCCATATTCCTGAAGCTTGTCGAATATGGCTGTTCCAAAAGGAACAAGACCCATTAAGCCTTCAACCAGGTTAATTGGAGTTCGTTCTACATCAACTTGTCGCAAGGGATCATAACCAATAATAACGGTAAAAAGAGTGTAACCCGGAACGTGTCGCGCCCCATCGATGATCCAGTCTGGAACTAAATCCAGGAACGAACCCTGAACCATTTCGGGAGTAGGGGAGATAGTAGGTTCTGGTTTTTTTCTAATGGCAGCTCCCTGCTGTACAGTATGTGTTAATTCGTGGGCGAGTAAATGCTTGCCCTCTTTCGAATTTGGATTGTATTTTCCTTCGTTAAAATAAATATTATTTCCGGTTGCAAAAGCCTGAGCACCTAATTGCTTATTCATTTGAACAGCGTTAGAGTCATTGTGTATACGGACATTGCTGAAATCGGCTCCAATGCCGGATTCCATTTCGGTTTTTACTTTTCCGGATAGTGGAGAACCTCCGCCTTTACTGCTGTTTAAATTCCATTCTAAATTTGAGTTATCGCCAGGATTGGCATCGCCAGCAGGACTTTTTTGTATTTGTTTTTCATCGTCTTTGGCTTGTTTTTCTTCTTCTTTTTTCTGCTGTACATTTTCTTCTTCCCCTTTATTTTGGATTAAAGGTTTGAGTGAAAGCGTTTTTGTTTTTGAGGTAGTTTCTGTTTTTTTGACTTCTGTCTTATTCTGAATTGTCTCCTCTTTTTTCTGGATTTTATCTTCGAGTTTATGTTGAATTAAAGTTTTTGAAGAAAAAGCCGGATTGATTTCTCGTTTTTCTGGTATTCTGGAATCAAGTTTGTTTTGGATTGATTCACCATTTAATTCTCCAACAGGTGTTATGGTTTCGGCTGCCGTTTTTTGCTGAATTTCTTTGTTTTGTTCTTCTTGCTTTTGAACATCAACCGCTAATTTCTTTTGCATTACCGGCGATGGCGAAAAGAAAGTGTCTGTTTTTGCTGTTTGTTTATTGGCAACTACTTTGTCTGCGACTCTATCGGCTTCTGCTTCAAATTTATCGTTAGATTTTCCTATATTCAATTTTGCCTGTACCCCAAAAAAAGATTCCTTCCCTTTGTCATGATGTGACGCAGAGTGCGAAGGATTCGTATTTGTTTTTTTGGTTAAAACTGGCATGAATAAATTTTATTTAATTGATACAGATGCTTTTATTAGTGCGTTACAAAATGGAGGAATTGTCAAAGAGATTGTATGTTTTCCTTTTTTTAAACCGGGTAATGAAACGAAAGTTGTTTTCTTTTTTGTTGTTGGATTAATTGTATCTCGCAATTTTCCATCTACATTAACTTCAAACGCATTGCAACCGCCTGTTTCTGAATTATCATGTAAATCTTGTGCGATGATTTTTAAACGATTCTCACATCCTTCTTCGGCAAAAAAAGTACCTGATATTTGATTAGTGAACGTACCTCCAAGAATAGCAACGAAATCTTTCCTGCTGCATGGCGGAGGTTCTTTTTTACCTCCTTTTTCTGCCACCAGTACATTGTCTAACGCTCCTATAGTTTCCGGGCCAACAAGACCGTCAATTTTATTCAAATTGTTATCTGTTTGAAAGCCTATTACCGCATTTCGTGTTTCGCTTCCAAAATCTC
Source organism: Flavobacterium sp. FG68 (assembly GCF_057808895.1). Lineage (NCBI taxonomy): Bacteria > Pseudomonadati > Bacteroidota > Flavobacteriia > Flavobacteriales > Flavobacteriaceae > Flavobacterium > Flavobacterium sp. FG68. The sequence goes on along the minus strand of NZ_JBMDIY010000042.1, from coordinate 44,019 downwards.
CGTCTGCTCCAAATTTTGGTAAACTTTGACCTGCTTCCAATAACCCCTTTTGCAATTCTGCAACATAATTCCCTTTTTGACCAGTAGAGATCAGCATTTGATTATCATTGGCTTTTTCAAGCGGAGGGTTGCCTTTAAACTGTGGATTTTGGGGTCTCTCTGCTTGTAAATCTTCAGGATGATTTTCAATAGATGATTTTTGTATTGTTCCTGATTTTTGTTTGGCTCCGGTTTGCTGCACCGTATGGGTTAGTTCATGCGCTAATAAATGTTTTCCTTCTTGAGAACTTGGATTGTATTTCCCTTCATTAAAGTAAACATGATTACCATTGGTAAAAGCCTGCGCGCCTAATTCCTGACTCATTTGAACAGCACTGGCATCGGTATGGATTTTTACATTACTGAAATCAGAGCCAAAACCAGATTCCATTTCTTTTTTGGTTTTTTTGTCTAATCCGGTTCCGCTTCCTTTTGAGCTGTCGAGCTTTCTTTCTAAAGCATTGTTCTGAATTTCAGTTTCTGAATTTTGCTCTTTCTTTTGAACCGGTTTTTCTTCTTCTTTTTTATCTTTTTTCTGAACGTTTTTGTCTTCGCCCTCGCATTCGGCACATTTTTTTTGTACTTTCTTGTCTTCCTCTTTTTCTCCCTTTTTCTGTACTTTTTTATCTTCTTCCTTATCGGATTTCTTTTGGACTTTTTTGTCTTCTTCTTTTTCTCCTTTTTTCTGTACTTTTTTATCTTCTTCCTTATCGGATTTCTTTTGAACTTTTTTGTCTTCTTCTTTTTCCTTGCCCTTTTTTTGCAAAGGCTTTTCTTGTGCCAGATCTTGTTTTTGAACTGTTGAAATGGTTTCTGAAATAGGTTTTTGCTGAATAGCTTCTTCACTTCTTGATTGCAAGAGTCCTCCCGTTTTACGTTTGTTCACTACTTTATCAGCAACATTATCTGCTTCTGTTTCGTATTTGTCTCCTACAGTGCCTGTGGTTAGTTTTTTTTGAATTTTTGGTCCAAAAAAAGGAGAAGGTGAGGGGTTAGCTATTTTTTTGTGTTCAAATTCTCTCATGATATATTATTTTACCATTTTTGGTTAATAATTTGTTTGACTAAACAAACTGCGGATTATTCGCGATAACATCTTCTTTCTCTAATGCGCTTTTGATTTGCATATACCAATACGGAAATATTTTAGAGAGCCGAAGTTCAATTTCATCAACAACATATTTTTCATATTTTTTCATTCCAAAAAAATGAGAATACCCAATAGTATCGGCATATCTTCCTTGCTCTGTTATGTTTTCTCCTTTTAATAGTATTGCAGGATTATTGTTTTTATAATTCAATAGCGATGCAAGCGTATATTGTTCTGTTAAAATACAGGTTTCATAACCTTCTTCTTTCAATACAGAAAAGTTGTTTTGATTTTCAAAATATATTTTCTCTAAATCATAATAGCTTTTTATAAATTCATCACGGAGTTTGAGATCGTTAAAACCAAAAATTCCGCAATTATAGGAATAGCCTAAATTGGGATGCCAATAAGGTAAGTTATTGGTGTATTTATTAAAAAATTCTACCTGCTTCTTATAATGGATTTCATAAGTATCTTCTTTGCGTTCTACTATTACATCATCAAAACTAAAATCTATTTTTTTCTTTATAAATATGTCAGTATCTACGTGAACAAATGGTTTTGTCTGCTGTTCCATGGCATTAATTTTAGATTTCATCCAAAGTTCTATTTTGTTGTCATTATTCACTTTAGTAACAGCACAAGGAAGCATATACAGGAACTTAAAGCCTATTTCATCTACATAAAGTTCAATTTCATCATACCACATATGGCTGTATAATATACTTAGAGCAGTCATGTAGATCGTTTCCTTTAGTTTGTCTCCCATATCCCACCTGTTATTCATAATGGGAAGTACATCAAGGCTATAAATGATCTTGTGTGTTTGTTTCATATACAGCTATTTATAGTTTTTAAAAGATACCTTCTTTCTCTAATGCATTCTTTACTTCTTTGTACCAATACGGAAACAGTTTAAAAAGCCTGTTTTCTATTTCCTGAACAATGTCACTTCTATATTTTTTTTGGCCTACAATGTGTGAGTAACCCATTTTATCTGCCAGCTGAAAATTTTCGAACAATGTTTTTTTCCACAGCAATAATGTTGGTTTAATATTATGATGAGCTAATAATGACGCAAGATTATATTGTTCTAAAACAATGCAGGGTTCTATTTTTGCTATTTTTGGATTATGATTTTTTATAAAAACTTCTTCTAAATCATAAAAAACTTTTAAAAACTGGTCCCGAAGTTCCAAATCTCTAAAACCTAATACACCACAGTTAAATGCATATCCTAAATCTGGTTTCCAATGGTCTAAATGTTGAGTATATTTATTAAAAAAATCTACACGGTATTGGTACATACCGTATAATTCGTAATCGTTTTGTTCAACAATTACCTTATCAAAATCAAAATTTATTTTTTTCTTTATAAAGACATCATTGTCAAGATGCACAAAAGGTTTGGTTTGTTTTTCCATCACATCAATTTTCGATTTCATCCAAATAACTTTGTCTTTATTACTGCTAATTTTAGTAACTCTGCAAGGAAGCATATAAAGAAACTTATACGCAGTGTCATCAGCATAAAGTTCGATATCCTGATACCATAAATGGCTGTATAGTATACTTAATGCAGTCGAATAAATCGTTTCTTTAAATTTATTCCCTTGATTCCATCGATTATTACTAACAGGAAATGCATCTAAGCTGTAAATTATTCTAGGCTCTTCCTTCATAAAATATTTTTTTTAATAGTATGAATTAAGTTTTTCTCTTCCAGAAAAGTTACATTGTTGTACAAAGAAGCTTTTCGGCTGTGTTTATATAATCGTCTCCATTCGTAATTTATTCCTGCTATTTTCGAGGTTTTTAGATGTATCTCATTGTTATGAAATTTTTTCATTTCATTAAATGAGGAGTGCCATACCATTTTGCCCAAAAGAGGTGATTGGGTAAGGCTTAATCTCGAAAAATCATTGGGGAAATTATCTACATTTATTTCCTTGCCATAGATTTTGAATTTATAAACCAATGTTTCTCCGTTTTTGGTTCTGTAAAATTTAGAGGTGTATCTCTTTATGTCAACTTTATGCTTAATTGGGTTTAAATCTTCTTCGTTTTCATACATTATATCCAAATCATTTACGCGCATTTGATAGTACTGACGAAGGTTCAAATAATCTGCGATTCCTCCGCAAAAGGCGATTTTCGACAAATCAAGATTATCGAATACAAATCCTAACGCTTTTTGCTGTTCAATAAAAATATTTTTTTTATCGTATTCTAAAAAAGAGGCATTCTCAATATTCATACTTTTAATTTTTACCAGTTAACATATATGATTCGTTTTTTCCAGGCCAATTTTATAATGCTCAAATTCCAGCTTAATTTGTCTAATAAAATATCTTGTGTTTTTCGCTCTATAATTATTACAGGACTGTCGTCTCCATTAATATTCAGTTTTCCGGGGCGTTGCAAAAATTCGTTTTGGAGCAATTCTGCCGATGATGTTTTCATTATATCCCAATTACTTAATACCGCTTGAAGCATTGCTTCTCCTTCTTTTTTCATTTCTTCAGAGAGTACAATGTTTCTTTCAATAGGTTGCGCTATTGGAATATTACATAAGAATTTTTCGAAAGCCATAGCGTTCTCATAATCCTGTTCTTTTCCTGTGGCGATGTAATGCAAAAGGTGCGTGGCAACTTCGGGATTATTTATAGTATTGTCTTTATTGAGTAGTTTGCAATTATCAAAAAGAGATTTTAAAAAGGGATGAATCAATACTAAACCTGCATTGTCAAGATATAATTCGCTAATATCTGCAGCGAATATCTCTTGTTCTTTTTCTTCTTTTTCAAGAGAAAGCTCTTTTTTATTAATTACTTCTTCGTAATTATCCGGAGTTTTTTCTTTTGAATTATTGGATAAGGCTTCGATATTTTTATCGTCGCTGTCAACAGACGCCTCTTTGTTTTTTAATAAAATCAAATCCGAATCGGGCGATGTCTTTTCATTATTTTCCTGAATTTTTTCTGATTCTATTTTTGTTTCAGTTTCAGTTTTTATTTCAGTTTCCTTTTCTATCTCTTTCTCCTTTTTTATTGAAGCTTGGTTTTTGAGAAAAGTTTCTTTTCCTGTTTCTTTTTCTTTTAAAATAATGTTGTCTAATTTTTTTTCGATAATCAAAACAATAGCATCAAGATTAGCCAGCAATTCCAGTTCGTTTTGGCTTTCAATCTGATTTTCAATTTCTTTTAGAAAAAGTGCTTTGTGTTCTAAAAAGTTATTCTTTTTATGAAATTCAAATACACTGCAAATCAATCTGGAAAGCTTTTGTTTTACAATTGCATTTTTGGTTTCCAAAAGACTTAAAACAACTATTTCCCATATTAAAAATCTTTGATTCGGAATCAATTGATTCTTTGTGATACTGGTTTCAATGTGTTTTTTTATGGCTTCAATTCTGATTATTTTGGCACTGCTGTCAGCGCTGTTTTTTTTAAGTAATATTCCTTTTGTAATAATGGTTACAATTTGATTGTCACTAAATTGTTTGATAAACCTTGTTCTTACAATTGGTTTTTGGACTGCATTTGTCCACTTAAAAGAAAAGGTTTCATCATTTAGTATTTCATCAAATGTGGTATCGTCAACTATTTTAAAATCAGGATTTAAAGTTGTCCACCAGGCATTTGTGCCAGTTTCCAGGAAATAAAAAAAGCTTTCTATTTCTTTTTCTTGTGGTTTGATGACTTTATAGCCTTCTATATTTGCATCTTTTTTTTCAAAAACTTCTTCAACTTGTTTTGTGATTTTGTTTAGGATTTGTCCTTTAAAATCTTCAAAATCCAAATTTTGATTGATGGAAATATCAAGATTAAGTTTGTCTAATTGTATGCTGTGCGAAGGGTTTTTCGAATCTAATTCATTAAAATAATTTTCTAAAAACGAGAATATTTCCTTTTGCAAAAACGCATCAATATTGTCCTTGAGATAATACCCTTTTTCTTTAGAATTGGTATTTATCTCAAGGAAAACTTTATTGATTATATGTTTATTTGAATTTACCATCAGATGTAAGGTCTCCTATTTGTATATTTAAATTAGTGAGTATAAAATCGACTTTTGGGAATACTTTTAACATGCTTGCTAAAAAGTCTTTTAATGATCCGTCCTTATCTGCATTGAATTTTATTTCTACGAAACTTTTAAATAAATTATTAAAAAGTAATCCTGCCGGGAAAATTTGTTTTTCAGAAGCCTTAAGCGTTTCCGGATCCTGACATCTCAAAATAGTGTAATACAATGAAGTATTCAGCTTTATAAGTGTTTGTACGGCAGCAATCTGATTTAAATTTTGCAATCTAATGGCAGCGGCAACAACTGCAGATATAGAATTGAAATATTCCTGTGTAAATAAATCAGATAATCTATCATTTGACTTACCGATGATGTAACTATCAAGGTCTTTTTGAACTTCTGCAAATCTGCTTTCCGTTTCAGAAATGAAGTTAATAGTATCCTTATTGAATTTATTTAAAACAGAAGTTTCTTTTAAATTAGAAGTAATGCCAATTGAATCTTTTACAAACAGGTCTGCATTGTCAAGACATCTATTTTCTTGAGGCGCTTTTCTAATCTCAATTGACCTTGGACCATCGGTTATTGGACCGCATTTACTTTCGGCAGTTAATGAAACTAAAATAGAAGGTTCATTAAATGAAGAAGTTAGTCTTTTTATTGGATCTTTTTTGTCTGTACTTATTATTTCTTTATCAATTTCCCAAGTGTAACTATCGGCGTTTTGGCAATTGTTGGTTAAGGTTAACATTCCCGTTGGATCTATAACAAATGTAAAATTGGCTGTAGCCAGATCTAAAAGTGAAATTACAAGATTAGATGGTTTGCCGTCTATTAAAATAGTTACGCTTTTGACAGCCGCACCTACAACAGCTGGATTAAACTGCACTTGTCCTCCTTTTGTTATTACAGTAACTCCGTCTCCAGAAATAACTGCCCCTTTTATATTTGGTTCAAGGGTAAGAATCACCGGTTTATCGTTTCTGCAAAAAGATACTTTGTTTACCAATTTTCCATCTACCAGTACTTTTGGGTCTTCAATTTCAAAACTTACTTGATGACTGATGTGAAAACCACAATTGCCATTATCTGCATTAAGAGTAACATCAAATGTGAATTTTTTCTGCGATTCACTATTATACTTGTAGGTGTGTTTTATTTCTGTTTTATCATCTGCTACAAGAGTGGTTTTATCTCCAAAATCCCAGATATATTTATTGCCTTCAATATTTTCTCCGGTTACGGTAAAAGTAACTATGGTTTCGTTAACTCCTGAAGGTTTTAAAGGAACAGCAACAAAATCGAATTTTGGTTTTTCAAAAATGGTAATGGCACATTCAGTATCAAAATTATTAACTGTAAATGTTATGGTTTGGCCTATTAATTCTTTGCTTACTAAATTTGGATCAAAAACAAGTAATTCATATTCATTTACTGTTACTCCTCCGTTTTGATCAGGTCTAACATTGGCTTTTATATAACCTCCTGCGGGAGATACTTTAAAAGGCAGAGGAGGTGTTTTGCTGTCAAAGCAAATTTTGTCTACAGGTAAAGTAAGTCCTATATTATTTTCGTCACAACATAAATACGGCAGCGAAAAATCAGCAACAACCGGATTTAAAATAGGGATGCCTTCAGCAAATTTTTCAAAGTCACCGGTTAAAGATAGTCTGCGGCTTTTATTATAATAAGGTATTTTTTCTTCCAGATATATCATTATAAATGTACCGCCGGGAACTACGCCTGCTTTATGCTCGTAACCATGATTTTTGTTGAGGTAATATTGGGTGAACTTTTGGATCGTTTTATCCTGTTCATCAGCATTTACTGCCAGGATCATTATATTAAATCCCAGTCCGTTTTCTAATCTAATTTGTTGAATATCTTTTAATGCTTCTTTGTAATTGCGTCCCTGATGTCCTTCAATTCTATAAAAATCACTGTCAATATGTATTTCGAGCGGTTTTTTAGTATTCAATAAATCATCATGATAACTAACATTGTTTTTTTGTAATCCTAAAATGGTTTTATCAAAATCCCAGGCGTTAATAAGCGAATCGTTTACATTATTGTAAAACGGAATGGCTTTTTTGCCCAATTTACCTAATTGTAAAGAGGGTGTAATTTTTATAACATCGTATAAAGGATTGTAGTTTTCTAATAATTGTGCGCTTCGCAGAATAAGACTGTATATTCTTTGTCTGACTGTGTCTTCGCCGTAGCATATATTTATTTCATCTGCTTTTTCCTCTTTTTTCTTTTTTTCTGAATCTTCACCAGGAACGGCATCATCTGCAAGGCAGTCATTACAAGTGCTAAGGCTTTCTCCTGTAAGCAAAGGCGATTTGTAAAAAGCATGGCGGAATTCAAAACAAGGTTCTGTTTTTATTAGCTCGCCCAGCATTAAGTGTTTTGGAAAAGCATTAATATCTGGAGAACAATAACTATCGTCTATAGTAAGCAGCAATGCTCTGGTTTCGTTGTAAGTATCAACAAGATCATTAAGAAGATCATATAGGTATTGAAAATCGGGAGGAAGTACTGGGTTTCCTTCAAAATTAAATAGCTCGGCTATCTTTTTTTGAATAGCATCTGAAATGATTGGCATATTTAAGCCTGTCAACAGTTTGTTGTATCCTTCCTGCAAATTCTTAACAACATCGTTTTTGAAAATTCCTTTGGTAAAAGTTTGTTTTATAGCATCAAGATGGATAAAATCTTCTTTTTTTAGTACAATTCTGTTTGATTTTAGGTCAGGTAATGTATAGTATAAATTAGAATAATTGATTTTGCCAATCATACTGTCATGATTCATTATTTGTTTGGCAACGTCTTTGCTGACAATTAAAACTTTATAATTGCCTACAATTTCTAATCCCTGATTGTCACATGAAAGACTTACGCAAAGGTCAGATTCCTTTTCATACGACTCCAGATACAAAAGAATTACGGCTTCTTTAAACTCAAATTTTGTATTTGCGGGAAATTCTGCTAAAGAAAAATAAGGGTCTTTTTCTTTTTTTTTCTGTTCTTCTGTCAAGAGTTCAAAAAGAGGCCATTGCTTGTTTGACCCATCATAAAAAAATGGTTTATAAGCCGCTTTTGTATTGTCATAAATTTTGCAATGCGTATAAGTTTTGGAGTCAAAATCAATTTTTTTGTTTCCTAATGCATCTGCCTGATATAATTTAAAAAGATCACCATCAGTAGTCACACCAGTTCCCTGCGTTATTGAAATGGTTTTTTGATCCGCATTATAAGCAGGATAAAATCCGCAAACTATACCAACGCCACTCAGGTAAATGCGGGACAGGCGATCCTGATCGTCAAAAAAATCTACTACCTCATTAAGGTTTCCTTCTGTAAGTACCTGATTCTTTGTGAATCGACGGTATTGTGTTGTTATTGTTGAAAGTTTTGCTGACATGGCAATAGTTTTTATAGTGATCCTAAATTCGTTTTTCCTAGTATAATTTTATCTGACAATCGCTCGTTTTCATCGCTGCAGTCAAACAGTCGCCCTGTTGGGTAAACATTGTCCAGAACGGTTAACGCTTTAATAAAACTGATTAATTGGGGTTCTGGCTGCTCTTGATTCAAATCAGTTTTGGCGAACAAATATTCTTTGTATGTTTTTTCAAATTGAACAAGCTGGTTTTCTGCGGGGTCTTTTACATCTTTTTCCCTATATCCAATCCAGCATATTTTTGCCAGAACGTGAGCGGGTAATTCTTCCTTAATTATTTTTTCGATATAATTTCTAAAATCGGTATTGGCAAATCGCAATGTATATCCCGGCAATACTACGCTCACACGATAGGAGTAGGGATCTATAGGTTCGCAATTATCGCACTCATCGGCACAGATAGGCATGAAAGTATCCGGATTTACGGTTGTAAGATTTACATCCGGGCGAAGCATCATATGTTCTATCAAAAACATTCCTTCTTCTGTAAAATCTTCTTTCATGAAGTGAATCAAGTCCAGAATCGATTTTTCTAAATCTGCCAAATTAGTGTAGTATTCAAATCTGCGGGCAATAATGCGGTTCGGGTTTTTCTTGTCTTTAATTGCGGGATTTATAATGTCATAAGAATATTTTCCGGCATCTGATTTTTGGATTAAAATATTGTCAACAATAGATAAATCTGTTATTGTACCTTTTTTAAAAGCCTCTTTTATTTTATATTCCCTAGTTTGGATAATTTGTAATACGGCAAAATAAAGCTCCTTATTTGCTGCCGAAGTATCGAAATATTCTACTGTTGAAGAAAGTACAATTTCCTTATTAGTGTCTACAATACGCCATCTGTAAACCGATTGATTGTCTGTATCAATAAAATTGTACATTTCGACAAACGAATTAGAAAGGTTCCTGCGACTGTAATCTTTAATGCCAATGAGTCTCGAAATCCTTTTTTCTGCTCCCGAAACATTATTCGTATCCCATAAATTGGCAATGGGCTGCTTGTAATAATCGAAAGCATTGCCGCGCTCTTTGCTTACTACTTTATAATCTTTCAAAAAGTTTTCTTTGTCGCGCAATACTACCTGATCTGTAGTGTTGCCGTAAATGGTTTTGTTCACAAATACGTATTCCGAAAAATTCTCGGCAAAACGGGACAAAAGATGGTCTAAAATTTTATTTCTTCGTTCGATATTATTGTCCTGCTGATCAAAAAGCAGAGCTGTAATCGTTTCATCGTTGTAATCTTCATATCCGTTTACAATGTCATCAGCGCCTTCAATATCTTTAACGACTTGCGTAAAAAGGGTTCGGGACAAATTCCCGCTTACCGAAAGTAACTCGCTTACCTGACCTAATTGTTTAAAATAACTTCCTAATATCTGATCAAAAAATAAAAGATATCCTTTTAATTGTTTTGCTTTAGCTTTACGTTCAACAGATGATCTGGAAGGAAGTCCCACTTCACCAATCCCATAGGTTTCAGGGAAATCATTTTGTATGGTGGTATAAAAATCAGTGTTCAGATATTCGCCATTTGGAATATCTAATTCTTTATCCTGACTGGCGTTTGTTGTAGCTTTGTCTTTTTCTGCTTTTATGACGTCTAAATAAATTTTTACCTGAGCCTGATTGATATTAAGCGGCAATAATCCTTTGTTGTAATTGAAAACACTTTTAGCACAAACAACAGGTTTTTCATAAGGTGAAAGGCAAATAAGCCATTTGTTTTCGAGATCATCACCTCCGCAATTTCCTAAAGAAATATCTTTAATTAAGATTACATCCGGAACCGACATTATTATTCTCATGATATCTGAAAGACGTACTTCGTTTCTCAAATCGGCTGTAAGTAATTCTTTTGTATCAATAAAACCATTCTCTAAACTTGGACCGTCAAAAATTTCCAAAGTTGAATATCCTTTGTCAATCATTTGTTTTAGCGAATAAAAATTGACCGTTGTCGATAAGTAACTTTCCAGAGCGTCAATCACATTGGCATGAACCAGTTCTTCATCGGCTTCTGTATCTACTTCAATATCTGCACATATTTTGATAGGGTAGTCTACCACTTTTTTTATCTCAACAAGATCTTCACAAAGGTTTCTGTTTGCATGATACTGCTTTCTTATTTTTTCTTTAACAGCCTCTATTTCTGAAGGTTTTGAGCTTTCAAAATCTACATAAAGATCATATAAACCATTGAGCTCAAAGGATTTTCTTAAATTATCTGGCAGGTTTTCATAATCCTTAATATCATATGATAGTTTATCTTTTTTGCAGTCCACATACACTGTTTTTTTATGTTTTGCAAGCCAGCAGTTTCTAACTCCTTTTATGTCTATAAATAATTTTCGGTAATCATTTTGAGTGACTGGACTTGATGACAATACTTCTGAGGCTTTAAAAAACTGTTTTGGAATGCCTTTATTAATGTCATTAGATTCTAGTATATTTTCTATTGGGAGATTTAATCTCATCCCAAGATCAGAAATGGCGTAGCAAAGCATCTCCAGCATCGTAATTCCCGGATCATGCTCATTAAAATCAGTCCAAAATTTACTGCCAAAAGATTCGATATATTCGATTCCTTTTTTTCTCAAATAAAAGAAATCCAAATCGTCTTCGGTTGCTGATTTTTTAGGAATGGTGATATGTTGGTTTAGTATCGACATTTTTCAGGTTCTTCTGGGGTTGTTATTGTACAAGTTATTATGTCAGTGCTGATAATGTGGTTTTTAACAGAGACTAAAATGTTTTTTGGGCTTGATGGGGACAGCGTAGTTAAAAAGTCTAAAAGATGTACATTAGCCTTGTTGTTTTCTGTATCTTCTAATGGCTTAGGATGTTCCTTATCTGTTTTCTTATCGATATATATTGCCATTTCAAGCGTAGATAAAAAATCTACGTAATATAAATTTTCGATATATTCAATTACTATACTTCGCTGCAGTTCAACTCCAAATATGATTTGTTTAGAGGTATCAAATGCCCAGGGAGATAAAAACTTTATAAGATCTTCGTTGAGCTGTTTCTTGTAAAAATTCTCATCGTATTGTGGATAAAACTTTACATCCAGTTTTATTATAACTTTTTCATAATCAGGATTAATAACTTTTGCAGACACTTGCATTGAGTTTTTAGAATTAATAAAACTCTCTATGCTGTTCAATGTAGCTGTGCTCACTCTTGGCTCATAAATATCGAATACATTTTTGTCTATAATATCCGGAATTACTACCAGCGTTACTTTTCCCGGGGATAAAAATGAGGTATTTGTACCCGAAATAAAAGTATGATTAAGACATTTTACTCTAAAAACAGATGGGAATTCCTGTAAAATAAGATGCTCATAATCCCAAAGCGTTATAGCTCTGTTTTTGTGGCGCAGGCGTTCACTTACACGCAGATAATAGGAGGGATCAGACTCCAATGGTTTTCCATCAAATGAATTAAAAGGCTGTTCAATACTTTTAATCTGCGGAACTCTGGTAATTAATTTTGATATTGTTTTGGCAGGTAATGTGCTGTCTAAATGTGCTAAATTGTTGTTGTTATCAAAAAATTGGGCAGTAACAACCTGAGTTTTCACATCGATAACTTTGCAAACTGCATCATAATCTTTGTGCATTTTTGCTTTTACCCAAATGGTATCGGCTGGAAACAATGTATTGTCATTAGTTGCCTGCTTTGGAATGCTAAATTTTACGATACCCGATTTTAAAAAGTTATCGATACCATTTGCCAAAATTTCCTTATCCAGATTTTTCCAGTAATTATCGCACAATATGTACCATTCTACTTTTTGTTTTCCTGTAAAAGTGGGAACGCTGATATTTTCGCTTCCTTCTAATATTTGAAATAATAATGAAATTTGCTGTTGTATTTCGGCATCCTGAAGCCCTACATAAAATTCGCCTCCATCGCAATAATCCGGAACCAGACAATTTGTAGTTGGCGTGCCGGTCTCTAAAATTTCTTTATTGATGGCTTGTTTTTTCAAATAAGAATGCTCTTCGCGCTGACCAAAAGGAGCTTCATGAAACAATTTTATTCGGTTAGATTCGTAGGCAGAAATACTAAAATCAGTAGTTTCCTCAGCAGAATAATTTAGGCTTATGCTTTCTACAACTGGTGTGTAAGGCTCATTTGGGATAGGCGTTGTTGGGTCTGTCGCCACATTCATTATGGCCAAAGTATATATTTTTGGAAATAACGAATGTAAAAATGATTGATTTAATGTCAATCGTATAGGGCCGCTTTTGTCAATGCCATAAGTGTTCCCTTTTACATTGATATTACATTCATATACTTTATCACCATCAGTATCATCAAATAAATTGACAATTTTATTTTGTTCATCCCAAACTTCTTTGTTTAAAACAGATAATGTTGCTTTAAAATAGCCCTCTTCAACAATTGGATCATTTGGGTTTATTTCAGGTGGTTCGGGTGTTTCTTCAACAGCTTCTATTGCATCATTAATTTCTATAGGAGCTTTTATTTCTGAATTGTTTTTTTTAGGAATTCCATCTTCAGGCTGGTTGGCATGCATTATTTTTTTAACGTTGTCCTTGATGAAAATGGCATCAAGAAAAATCTGTTTACTTATGGTTTCAAGAAAACTATTTTTGTAGGCTGCGTAATGAGTTTCAAATGATAATGGAGTGTTTTTCCACTTGATGTTAATATCTGCATCTATCCATTTTTTAGAAAAGATTTCGGGATAGTCTATTATAAAGGAACTGTTTTTTTCAGGTTGAGGTGTAAAAGGGTAAAAGGGTTTTGCTGCATTAAGTAAACCGTTATCACTTTCTAATAATAGCGATTTTACATCCTTAACCTCAACTTTTGTGGTAATGCTGGTGATTGTTTTTGTTACTAAAGCTCTAAAAAGAGTATGCCCTTTTACATCTTGTGTATTGATTAAAAATCGAATTACAGGAAGTTCTGTCGAGAAAAATTCGCCTAAAACTTTCTGGTCGTAGTTCACAATAGCCGGATCATCTTTAGGTACCTGAAAAACCAATCTTAATTTGTTGGCGCCAATGCTGGAAGATTGATTTCCAGCCTTAAAAAGAACGGCTGTGCTAAGTTTAAAATTTCCAATCCAACCTTTTTTTCCACTGTACAGAATGCTGATGTTTTTTAAAAGATCATCTGTATTAAATGGATTATGAAAAGTTAAATTTTGATAAAAAGTAATTGTGATGTCAATATTTCTGTCGCCTTCCTTAAGATTAAATAATTCTGAAGCTATTGCAAAACCTAATTTTGCATCGTCTAATTCCGGGTATTTTTTTTCATTGGATGTATATCCAAAAGGAAACCAATAGGAAGCTTCTTCTTTTAGCGGTTCCCCTTTTCCGTCAAGGGAATTGGCAATTTGACTGCATTTTATTTCGCCCAAATCAACATCATTATAAACGTTTTTTAGATACGCTATATGGGCTTTATTGGCAATAAATTCTTCTGTGGTTTTGTATATTAATTTTTTGCCATCGGGATCTTTTCCGGCATCAAGTTCTGTATTTACGGCGATTTTTTCTTCGGCAATTTTTTTAGCCAGCTCAAAAATAATACTCACCTTATCCGCTTTTGCAGGCAGTTTTTCGATTTGCAATATGTCTTTATAAAAAAAGTCTAAATGCTTTTTGGTAATAAGATTAAGTTTGTTTTGAGATAATTCCAATAATTTCAGGAAACACACAAACAATGTCATGTGAGGCGTAAGGTCCTGATTGAGATTAGAAGTAGATAATGTTTTGGTAATGCTTTCTTTTAAAACAGCATATTCTTTTTCTGTTCTTTTCGGAATACCATCCGGATGATCATTTTTTGAAAAACCGAAATAGGTAAAAAATTCCTGCCAATCGCCTTCTGGGGTTTTATCGTTATTTGTGTCGAAAAAGTTGACTTGTTTTGCAAAGTTATAAGCAAATAGCAGCCAGTCTTCAATAGTAAAATCATGAAGCTTCAAGTTGCCCGGCTCTAGTGCGTCACTAAAGCGTTCTTCCTGATTAACTCCATTTCTTTTAAAAATAACATTGTCTATTTGGCTGTTGGTACTCATAGCTTATAAACTTTTAAATATTAGTGCCTTCTCCTTTGTAAAATGGATAAACTAGATTGCTTCTTGAGTTTGTACTTCTTATTCTGTAATCGATTATGACTAATAATTCTCCTTCTAAATCATCACCTTGTGTGATGTCAATTTTGTCAACATCAATTCGGGGTTCGTAATATAAAATGGCCGTTTTTATTAGTTCTGAAACATAAGTTTTAAGTGTTCTGTCTAATGTTTCAAAAAGTAATTCATCCATATTACAGCCATATCTGGGCAGCATAATGCGTTCACCGATTTTGGTAGAAAGCAATATCTCCAGACTGCTTTTAATATCTGCCTCGTCAGATGTCATTACGACTGCTTTAGTATTTTTTTTAAACTCTGGCGGAAAACTCCATCCAGTACCTAAAAAAGCTTCTTTACTTTCCATAATTAGCCTATTAAAACGGTTGGACATCCTATTACAATTGTTCCGCCATGCGCAGTTGAATCTCCCATTCTTGCGGCTGGTTTTCCTCCAATAAGCACGGTACCTGAACCCGCTATAATACTATCAGGAGGGCCTGAGCAAGTGATCATATCTCCCAAACAGGCTGCCGGCTGGCCGCCTATCAGTACTGTAGGTGCGCCTGGCGGTAATATTGGGCCGCCTACATGAGGAACAGTTGCTGTTACCATTGGGCAAACATGCATATCGTTGATTCTTGCGGCTGGTGCTCCCATAATTGTAATTATTAAGTTAGTTGTAATTATTTTAACACATAGAAACATAGTTTTCTGTAGCTTTAAAAAAAAGGCGTTTCACTAATTTAAATGCACATAGTTTAGCTATGTGTGGAAACTTGTTTCTTTTACTTTCTTTTTTCGACATAAAAACCTATGTTTCTATGTGTTAAAAGATTTTTAATGGAAAGCAATAGAAATAATTTAATTTATCTGAACAATACTGCCTTTTACAATCGCTACTGCTGCCGACGACATTTCTGCGCCAGCACTGCCTTCGGCTTTAAATTGAGCAGTTGCTTTTAGATTTACATTGGTGCCTTCAATTTTTACATCGCCTGTTGCCTTTATTGAAATATTGCCTGCACTTTCCATTTTTATTCCTGCGCTGTCAATGGTAATCACGTTCGAATTTTCGTCTTCAATAATTATAGATCCTTTGTCTTCGTCGAGTGTTATTTTTTTGCCAGCCGGAGTTTCAATAGCTATCGATTTTTTATCATCATCAAACAGCACTTTCATTTCGCTTCTTGTAAAAATCCCTTTTTGATGGTTATCGTCAGCTGCTTTTAGCGGAGCAGGTTTTGCACTGCTGTGGAGCATTCCTAATACAATGGCATCATTGGGATCTTCGTTGATGAAGCCAATAATTACTTCGTCTTCAATTTCGGGCCTAAAAAAAGTACCTCTGTTGTCACCTGCATCCAGAGCAGCAACTCTGCACCAAATACCTTGTTCTTCGTTATTGATAATGGGTATTTTTACCAAAATTCTGTCTTCACCATCGGGATCGTCCTGAAGCTGGGTTACAATACCAATATGCAGTCCTTTTATGGATGGAATTATTCCTGAAGCCGACGGTGTATTGACATCATAAGTTTCAGAAAACCATTCAGGATTCAATCCAAACTGTGCGTTTACAGTCCAATTGCCGTTTGCAATTTCATGGAAAACTCCTGTAATGTATGCTTTGCCATTAAAACGATCTCCAACGCCTTCAAGCGTAATAATCGTGTTGGGTTTTACTGCGGGAATACCTTGAAATTTTACTCTTCCGCGAACTTTTGACAGTTGTTGAAATAATAATTTTGCATCGGCCCAATCTTGCAATTCAGTATCGGTAACATGACCGCCGTGACGCAATTCTAAATTTTCCAGTTTTACTATATCAGATAAATCCGAAGGAGATAAATTTCCGTTTAAACTCACGCTAGGATCTTTGGCTTCAATTTCTAATAATTCCTGATTGGATGCATTCCAACTATAAGATGAAACTTTAGCAAACTGATTTCGAGCATCAATTTCGGCATCAAAATCGAGCATACTGCTGCCAAAAGAAACTGTTTCTACTGCTTCAGAAGCCAAATCTGGTTTTTTAATCGAGATTTTGCCGTTTTCAACAAAACATAATTTTCCATTTGCTTGTGCACGAGAGACCATAAAATCCCAATCGGAAGTATTGTACTGCACTAACTCTTTATGACTATAATTAGTGCTTTCTACCTCTTTTTCTAATCCATAAGTACCTATAATGTCTTCAAAAGCATCGCTGTCTTTTACGTCATAAAAATATTTGCTTTTTCTGCCAATGGTCATTTTTACTGCTTCGTCTTTGCATTCCACAATTAACAAGGACGAATTGTCTTTTATTTTTATGGAATGTTTTACAACTATTCCTTTATAAATAGTTTCTTCGTCACTGTGATAACCCGCTTTTATCTCTATTTTTTTTCCCGGAATGAGCAAATCTTCATTGCTTAATTTAAAATCTCGTGAAGCAGCATCTCCATCAGTCAAAATAATTTGCGCCATAGGTATTCTGTTAACTTCATTATGAACTACAATGCTCATTACTTGGTAAATGCCAGACAGCTCAGTTCCCTCAATGAGCAATTTGTGCGTTACTAAATCTGCACTTTTACTGGTTTGTATGACGCCGCTATTGTTCATCTATTGTTGTTTTTGTAGAGGAGGGAAAAATATTTTTTGACCAATTTTTAATTTTCTGAAATTGATAAGCTTGTTGGCTCTTGCTACTTCGAGATAATATTTTGAATCGCCATAGATCTTAAAAGACATTAAAGGAAGCGTATCGCCCGCTTTTACAATTCTGGTATGTGTTAAATCTGGAGATTGATTGTTTTGCTGTTTTGCTCTTAACTCATCCTCAACAACTCCTTTGAATTTTCCTTTTGCAATGGCTCTAATGGGTGTTCCATCTGGCCTGAAAAGTTTATATTCAATGGTCATTTCTGTGAGAGATCCTTTAAAAAGCAGACTTCCCCAGGCAATTTTTAAATAGTTTGGTTTATGTTCAGTTCCATTATATTCTAAAATAACCTTTCTGAAATGCTCAATGTCTTCAATAACACCATTTTCGGTAGTTTCCTTGCCGGCAATAACACCTGTTCTGTCAAAAACAAAGTCCAGTTCTAATTCCTCCGGAGCAATTGCTGTAAATCTTGGCGCAGGACTGCTTGTTCCGGCAGCTTGCGTTGTATCTTGCTCTATCTTGTAATGAAAAGTATATTTTTCGGGATTCATCAGAGTAATGAACTCTTCAATATCCGAAATTGGATTGTTGAATTGAGGATCGCTGTAAGCAATGATCTTCAGTTTTTTTAATTCACCATTAGTCGTTGTCATATCAGCGTTCTTTTTTTCGTTCAATAATTTTCATTACTTGCTCGACACACTCAGCCACATTATCTTTTTCAGCAGATGATGATGCAGCAACTGGTTTTGCACCCGAATTTGAATTTTCGCTCACGTTTATTTTAATGTGAAGCTCTTTGATTTCAATTGGCATGGTAAAATTATTTTTTATGAAGCGTGAAATAATTATAAGCAAGCTCAAAGCTTTCAACAACAATTTTGCTTTCTAAAGCACTAAAATCTTCCACTGCCCATTTTACGGGATAGGCATGTATAACTTTCCAGTGCATTAAAGGCTCATGGTCCTGATTCAAGAGTTTTACAGTTAAATCGACAGGCTTAAACTCGAAATTTTCTAATGCTTTTCGACACCACTCAATTACGTCAGAGTCAATAAGTATCCCCCTTTTTAAAACCAAATTGGGATATTTGGTTTTAACGGGAAGTTTGTGTTTGAATCTGTTTTCTCCACCCTCAACAATTTCTTCTGTTTCAAGATCTACAGAAAGTCCTGATACGGATTGAAATTGATGGTCTTTTTCTTTTGTGCCCAGTTGATCAAATTCAACCAGAAAATGAAAGCCTACGGGTGGATAATAATTAGCCATGACTAGTCATTTTGAATAGATAAACCTTCGTGAACCAATTCAATTGATTCGATAGCTACTTCGTTTCCGTCGGCTTTTAAATCAGTTGACTGAACTTTTGTAGGCCACGCATTTTTTACTTTCCAGGTAATCACTGGTTCGTGCTCCTCATTAAGTAATTTGATGGTAATATCCCTTCTTTCGATAGTGTTTAGTTTTACCGTATTCCACCAGGCATAATACTCATTATCGCTTTTAAAAGTTCCTCTTTTCATGGTAATGTTAGAGTACTTCTGCATGCCCGGCATCTTAATTTTGCTGTATTCCGGACTTGCACCCTGACGGTACTCAATAACTTCAGTTTCTACATCTAATCCGGAAACTTCTGTAAACCCTATTTTTGTTCCTCCCCAGTCAACTGAGAAATGGAACTTTGGTAATGGATAACTCATGATCTATATTTTTTTAAAGATGATTTAATTAAGATTCCTGCATTTTGTGAGAGAAACGAAGAATGATGAACTCAGCCGGACGAACTACTGCCAGACCAATTTCGATGATCATTTTACCGTCTAAAATATCCATCGCTGACATGGTTTGTCCCAGTCCGATTCTAACATAAAAAGCTTGTTCTGGTTTGGCTCCTGCCAAAGCTCCGGCTCTCCATTGAAGAATTAAGAAATTCTCAATCATAGCTCTTACTCTTATCCAGGTATTGGCATCGTTAGGTTCAAAAACAAACTGTTCGGTTGCTTTTTTAATGGATTCTTCGGCCATATTGAAGAAGCGGCGAACGGGTACATAACGCCATTCACTATCGTTACCGGCTAAGGTTCTTGACCCCCAAACCAAGGTTCCTTTGCCGGTAAAGGTTCTGATAGCATTGATAGATTTACCTGCAACAGTATCAATATTTAAATTGTCCTGAATGGTATTTGTTATTTGTACGGTTGGTTTTATTACATAGTTCAAACTTACATTTGCAGGAGCTTTCCATACGCCTCTGTCTCTGTCAACTCTGGCATAAACTCCCGCAATAGCAGAGCTTGGTGGAAGTGTTATTGACAGGTTGTAAATTTCAGTAAGTATCTTATTAAAAGTCGCATTGTCGATGCTTTCTAAAGTGCTTAATTTTCTTCCGTTTAATGCGCCATTATTTACATCTTTTCCGCTAACAGATTTAATAGCATTTACAAGTGAAAGAAGGTTTGCTTTAATACCCGAAAAACTATTTGTAACTATCGTAATTGCAGTTTGAGTATTCAAATCAGTATAGTTTACCAATTTTTTTAATTCCTTATCAAAACTTACAGTATCAGTAGATATAATTTTAAGCATTTTAGCTGGTGTATTCTCATCCTGTATTTTTTTCTTTAATGTTTTTAAGTTTTTATATACAGAGTCAATTTTATTTGCAGCAGTAAAATTTGCATTAAATGCAGTCAGAGCACTTGTAATGTTGTTTGCAATAACGGGATCTTCATCAATTGTACTGATTGCTGCATTTGCTTCGTCGTTAAGCGAATTCCTTAAAAGAGATAAACTTTCTAAAGAAATTAACAGAGCATTTAGTTTATCTAAGAAAGCTCCTTTTTTTGCAGGATTACTAACAAAAGTTCCGCCTAAATCAAAACCGGTTGCATCATTGCTGTACATCTGTAAAAGTAAATCACTCATTTGACCGGAAATATCTCCGGGAACAGTATCAACGTCAATCAATTTAGCTACGGTCGCATCAATTCCTGTAGTTGGATTTTCGATAGTTGCCAGTCCTGCAGCGATTTGGTCATACGCTTTTGCCGTATAGGAGAAATGTTTTAATATAATTTTACTGCTGTCAAAAGCATAATCCAATATGGTTTCTAAATGCGGATAATAAACAGCTCCGTATTTAATAGTATCTTTTTCAGAACTAATTTTATCTCTCAAATCATCTATATTAGTATCTGTTGGGCTTGATTCATCATAACTTAAAGTATCAATTAAGGTAAATCTGTCCTGCAGGTTTTGACATTGCATTAATGCATTATTGTATAATCCGTAGAAATCAGTTGTAGTTATTCCGCTTACTTTTGTGGCATCAGGAAATAAAATTAGTGTTGGTTCGTCTACCTTTTCTAATTCTGCTAATCCGTCGTTTAATGCAGTACTGTTATTGATTGCTGTAATCTGAGTGTCTGCCTCATCTAAATCATTTCCATAACGCCCTACCGAAATAATGTAGCAAGGACCACCGCCATTTGCAAAAAACAACTGCAAGGAATAATACATCAAAAAAGGCTGTTTTGAAGTTGGCTGATCTACAACAATAGATCTTGTGTCTCCATTATCTGTTGAAACATCATTAATGGTAACACTAATTGTTGTTTCTGGTTTAGCAAAGCCAAAAAAGCGTTCGTATTCTAAAAGAGATGTTATTCTTGTTGGTTTCAATTTCAAATCTCCATTAATCTTGTTCGTGGCTTTTTCTGTATAGCCAATAAAAGCAGGAATCGCTGTCTCTACCTGGGCAACAGAAGGAGGAAACTTTACGATTTCCTCAACATATACTCCAGGCGTTTTGTAAGTTGTTGCCATAATTGATTTGTTTTTTAATTATTAAATAAATATTTCCGAATAGTAATCACTATTGATTTTTGTTATTGACTTTACAGATGGATTTGGGTATTGACTTTCTGCCGGTTGTGCAGGCGTAAAATCGGTAAGCGGGTCAATTTCAACAAAACCGGAGCGCGTTAATGGTTTTGCAGCATTGGTTTTAATTTCGGTTCCTGCTTTACGGTTGATATATTTCCAAAGTGTTTTTCGATTATCAAAATGAATTTTAAAATTTGGGCTTATCATTTTGCCCAAATTATTTATAATGTTTCCTGAACTGTTGTCGCCTTTAGCTGTGAGCGAAATAATCCCAAAGACATTTTGTTGTTCTGACGGCTGCAGTGTTGAAATTAAATTGACAGTGGTTTCTTCAGATACTAAATACGCATTTGAAATTAGCTTGTTGTCATTTATTTTTGGAAGATATTCAAATGAAACGGGTTCAGTCAATGGTTTTACATTACTGAAAAGATATGCCTGAGTAAGAGCAAAATCAAGATTAGTATAATTTTCAAATTGGTAATCGTTTATTTTAATTAAAAACTTTAAGTTCAAATCAACAGGGACTTTTATAAATGGGTCCAGTTCATCTTTCACTTTAACGTATACTCCGAAACCTGTTTTGGTTTTTTTGAATATCATTTTGTAGTTTTTAAGTACAATATTGGTTTCCAGAGTTGGTGTTATTGCTGTAAATGCATCTGTATTAAAGGACTGCAGCATTTTTTCTTTATCAGCATTTGTCATGCTTGCAAAAGTTTCTTCTCCGTTATTCAAAAAATAATTATGAAGAAGCGTTACTTCAAATAGCAATTGATATGTAGCAGCAAAACTCATGACTGTTCTTTTCTTTTGGTTGTTCCTGAAAATTCACCAATAACTTGTCCTTCTGCCTGTACAATATTGCGTTCAATTTGTATCATACTCACTTTATATAAAGCAGATGGAAGCTGTTTACCTCCCAATGTTCCCCAGATATAATTTAGTTCTTCAAAAGTGGGAGTATAGAGTTCAACCGTAAATCTAAAGTTGTCTACATTGCTCATTGCGCTAGTGCTCCTGTTAAAGATGGTATTGGCTTGGGTAAAAAGCCTTTTTCCCTGAAAAAATTCAATTATTTTCGAAATATCCTTAAGTGAGTTGATATATTTATCTCTGTTAGCACTAAAAAGTATATACAGATTTAAATTGACGACACTATTTTTATAAATTGTTTTAGTATTTTCAACAGTATGATTTGGGAAGTTTTTTAAAGTAGCTTCTTCGGCTAAGTTGATTACTGTAAGTGCCACGGCATTTTTTAATGCATCGGTGATATCATCATTTTGAGATTCTAAAAAAGCAATATTCTCAGGAACAACAGATTTCTCTAACCCAATTTCGTCGAGATAGTTGTTTACTTGTTCTGAAATTATTTGTATTACTTCAAAAATCATCTTTTGATAAAATTTATTATAAATACTAAATGAAATGTTTACTGAATAAGAATATGATTCAGGCGCAGATTATAATTAGAAATGGGGGCTTCTGACTGTGCTTTAAACTTGGTATGAAAACAAGGCTGATAAGATTTGACTAAATTAGATAAATGCAAGGGTACCAAAAAAGGGGAAAATTCCCCTTTTTTTATTTATTTAAAATATTGGTTTTTAGTTAGTTGTTGTGGTATTGGAGCTTTGTTTTAATTCTTAGTAAAAGCTGGGGCTTGAAAGAAAAAACATTCAAAAATTTACAGAAAAAAGGATCAGTTTTTAGGTTTTAAGAGCGAAGTAAAAGGTTCATTATAATTAAACAAAAGAGAAAAAGACATCTTTTTGCAACTTAATTTCGAATAGTTATAACGGAAATTTGTGAGAAATGACCTTCTGACCTGTATATCTCACAGAGTATGTTTTTAATTTTTAAAAACGGTAAATGAGTATAGAAGAATGCTTTCAATTTATACCCAATTACTTAATATAGAGCAAACATTAAATAAGAATTAATGTACTAATATTGGCTTAAATTTTTATGACCGACTAAAAAATACCGAGCAAAAATTATGAAAATACAATTACTATCTAAAATTTTGTTACTACTCAGCGTTAGCATTGCTTTCTCACAAAACGCACCGAAAGTGATGCCTCCTTCACCAAATGCTGCTGCATTAGCACAATATGCAAATGTGCCAACAAATAATTATACTGGGATTCCTAATATATCGGTACCCTTATATAATATAAAATCAGGAGAAATAGAATTACCGATTTCATTAAGCTACCACGCTTCCGGAATAAGAGTTTCTCAAGAGGCAAGTAACGTTGGTCTTGGCTGGGCATTAAACGCTGGTGGTGTTATAAGTAGGTCTGTAAATGGTTTAGACGATTTAAAACCTATTACAGGATATACCACAGTTAGCGATTTGCCTTCTACAAGTACTGATGTAATTATTTATGGAGATAATTGCGAATATTGTAATTCTTACAGGGAAATTAATGAAGGGGCAAGGGATGGAAAACCAGATATACTGTATTATAATTTTT
This sequence comes from Flavobacterium sp. FG68, assembly GCF_057808895.1. Taxonomy (NCBI): domain Bacteria; kingdom Pseudomonadati; phylum Bacteroidota; class Flavobacteriia; order Flavobacteriales; family Flavobacteriaceae; genus Flavobacterium; species Flavobacterium sp. FG68. The sequence goes on along the minus strand of NZ_JBMDIY010000042.1, from coordinate 20,243 downwards.
TGGGAGAATCAGGAAAAATGATTTTCGACAAAAGACAGGGCGGTAATAATAAGATTAAAGGAATACCATTAAAACAAACCAATTCTACATTTGTTTATGACGCAGATAAAATGGAGTGGGAAGTAACGGACGGTAATGGCTGGAAATATTACTTTAATGTAAAAGAAGTGTCGCGTGCCTACACTGCTTCTGAGAATGGTGGAATTTCATCTTATTTGGTAGATGATGTGTTACGTGAAGATAGATTTTCCAGATTGGATCCCAATGTTAATTTCGAAGAATATATATCAGCATGGTATATTAATAAAATAATCACTCCAAAAGGAGACACAATAACTTTTGAATATAATGATGCAGCAGGGCGCCGAAGCATAAGCCAGTTAAGCTTTTATGAGCAGGAGAGTTATTTTGGGGATCCTCTTGTTAAATCTTCAGAATACTATAATTTATGGTATGGTGTTTTTAATGAAAAAAAGTACAATGTTTCCACTAGTATGTCATCAGCTAGTGATATTAATTTGACAAAAATAAAATTTAAAAATGGTTATATTGATTTTACTACAAGCGACAGGGAAGATCAGCGCCAGAATAATCACTTTGGAATTATTGCTCCAAAATCTCAAAAATTAAATTCTTTTGAAGTATTTAATTTATATGGAGAATCTGTTAAAAAAGTAGTATTTGACTATTCTTATTTTAACGGAAATGTAACAGGAAAAAATAAAGAAAATTATTGGAGACTGAAATTAAATAGTATTCAGGAATCATTTTATGATAAGGTATCTAATACTTATAAAAAAAATCCTCCTTATACATTTACTTATAATTCAATGATGCTTCCTGCAAAAACATCTACTTCGACAGATCACTGGGGATATTATAATGGTTTTGACAATGATCATCTCCAATATTATAGAGATGTAAGTACATCTTTATACAGGTACAACTCATCTGATTATGATTACATACGAAATCCTATTGTAATAAGAGATGACAATGCACCTGAATATAAAATAAGCCATACTAGTTTTTTACCTTTTCAAATGGAGTGTGGCCCGGCATCAAGTTCTACCTGGTATCCTTTTCTTAATGGTGCTTACAGAGAACCTAATGAAACTAACGCGCAAGCAGCAATTTTAAACAAAATTAATTATCCTACAGGAGGAGCTGCAACGTTTACTTATGAATCAAATAAATATGATCCCAATGGTGATCAGGATGTTTTGAATTATAATTACCAACAATATGGAATATGGCATGATGGCGATTCTGTAGATGATGAATCAAGTGGATTTTATTTAAACGATTATACTATTGTAAAAATTAATTGTAATATCACTAATAATTCAGGTACCTCAAGTACATTGGCAAATATTAAAGCTTTACTAGAAACCTCTGCTGGTGAAACTATAATGCGTTTTAGTCCGAGTATTAATAATTTTAGCTCAAACGTTCAGTTGATTTTACCTCCCGGATTTTATAATATTAGAGCCAATACTAAAGCATATACAGGCTATGCAACAATTTCTATGCGTGTTAGTTTTACCCAAGGACTTAGATCTGACGGGATAATTGGCGGCGGTTTAAGACTCTTGAAACAGGAAAGTTTAGATACTGATGGCACCGTTAAACTGAGAAGAGTTTATGATTATAACTATAAAGGGACCACGTGGACTTCTGGGGTTCCTATGAGTGATATTCAGCATTTTTATTTAGACTCAGGAACAAAGCAATATACTAGTCCGGAAGGTTATTCAGGTTATGATTTTACGAAAGTTGTTGTGCGTTCTACAGAAAATAGCACACCTTTAAGTTCTTCGGCTCAGGGAAATTATATCGGATATACAAATGTATCAGTGTCAGATCAGGATTCATCAGGAAATACGCTGGGAAAATCTATTTATTATTATTCCAATAATCCTGATGCAGAAGGTTTTTTTAATCTTCCTGGAATGCCGTTAATAACGCATATGAATAATGGTGATTTGATAAAAAAAGAACAATATAATGCTAAAGGTGACCTTGTAAAAACCACTGAAAACAACTATATACAAGACAATCTTTCATCAAAAATCATAAAAGGAATTTCGACCAGAACTATTTTAAAAGATCGATCTAGTTCTGAACCAAAACAGGGTGTTTTAATAAATTATTATAGGTTTTATTCAGAATGGTGGCACCCTGAGAGCACTACAGAAACAATTTATGATGTAAACGGAAAAGATCCTGTCACGACAAAAATTACATACGATTATGAAAATCCTCTGCATAAAAATTTAACTAAATCTACTACCACTAATAGTAAAGGGAAAGTAATAATAGCTAAAAACAAATATCCGCAAGATTTAATAGCTGGTATAGATGAAACCCCTGCAGCTACTATTTCAAGTATGATCGCAGCAAATGTTGTTAATCCCGTGATACAATCAGAAAATACTGTTGATGGAAACTTATCACAAGGAATGATCAATAATTTTAGTGTTATTTCTTATCTGGATGAAAATAATGTTTCTAAAAATATGTATTTGCCTAAAAACATTAAAACCATAAAAGGAGGCTTTGCAGATTATGACAAAAAGATAGATTTTGTAGGTTATGGTAAATATGGAAATCTTGCTGAATATAAACCAAGTGATGGAACGACAACTGTTTTTCTCTGGGGATACAAAGAAGAATATCCCGTTGCTAAAATAGAAAACACATCTCTGGCTTCTGTTGTGGCTGTTTTAACACCAACTGAACTATCCAATATTAAGAACGGAACATACGATCAGGCTGCAATGAACACTGTTTTAAACAAAATTAGAACAGCATTAACCAATGCCATGGTTACTACATATACCTACAAACAACTTGCAGGAGTAAGTACAATGACTGATTCTAAAGGATTAATTACTTATTATGAGTATGACAGCAGTAATAGATTGGCAGTAGTAAAGGATCAGGATCTTAATATTCTTGAAACATATTGTTATAACTATGATGGGCAGTCTGTAGATTGTATTACTGTTAATCAAATACCTACAGCATTAACAGGATTATCTTTTTCAAGTGCTACTTCAACAACTTTAAACTTCACCTGGAATGCTGTTTCTGGTGCAACAGGTTATAAAATATATAAAAATGGAGTATATGTTAGTTCCACAACTACAACATCCGGTTCCTTATCAGGTCTGGTAGGAGGAACTTCTTATAACGTGCAGGTTCTTGCTTATAATGGAACTGGCGAGGGAGCCTTATGTCCTGTTGTAGTAATGAAAACTATTGCGTTGGTAAACGCTTGTAGTATAGAATTTTCAAGCTATAATAGTTCATCAGAATCCTGTGCTTTTTATAAAAATAGCGTTCCATATTTAACTATGACAAGTACTGGATATTCAACTGGTACCCTCACGGAAGGAGATACTTTTTATGCTACCATTTCAGCTAACCAGGATACTTACGATAAATATTTAAAAGTGACCAGTTCTGTAAGAGGTGTACTATTTAACGGTTACGCCAGCAATGGAAGTGGAAATGTACTAAGTTCAGGAACATTTACAAAAATAGGCTCTGAGGTAATCTCGGTAACTTGCAATACTGTATTCAGAGATTAGTAATAATTAAATAAACGATTATAATGAAAAGATATCTATATATATTATTACTATTTCCAATGATAATCATTGGACAAACAGGTAATTTCGTAAAAACTACTACTTATAAACAAGCTAGTTCATCTACTATTGCAAACCCAACTTCTGCTCAGGTTACTCAGAATATCACTTATTTTGACGGACTTGGAAGACCTATTCAAAAAATCGCTAATGCTCAATCGCCATTAGGAAAAGATATTATTACACCTGTAGAGTATGATGACTTTGGACGCCAAAAGAAGGAATATATGCCTTATGCTTCCTCCCAAAGTAATATGGCCAGAATAAATAATAATACTGTTATAGCAGCAATTGCCAGCCAATCCCAAACATTTTATAAAGATGGAAATCCTTATTTTGAAAAGGATTTGGAAGCTTCACCTTTAAACCGTGTTATAAAACAAGCGGCTCCGGGAGCTGCTTGGGCAATAGGTTCTGGACATGAAGTAAAAATGAATTATCAAACCAATGCAGTTAATGAAGTTAAATCGTTTACAGCCAATGCCAGTTGGGATGCCATTCAGAAACTATATTCTATTTCATTAACAGATAATGGATATTACTCAGCCAATGAGCTTTATAAAAGTATTCTCTATGATGAGAATACTGCAGCTGTGCCATCTGAAAGTGACGGATCAACGATTGAATTCAAAAACAAAGAAGGACAGGTAATCTTAAAAAGAACCTATGGAAAGGTTGGAACTGGAACTGTTAATGAAAAACATGACACCTATTATGTTTATGATATTTACGGAAATCTTATTTATGTAATTCCTCCAAAAGCAGCAGATTTAGTTGGCAGTACAGCTGCCCTGCAGCCAGATGTCACATCAACAGCTGTTGTTGCTTCGGGAAACACTTTAAATCTTACTGCAATCAATTCTATAACATTATCACTGGGATTTAATGCGAAGTCAGGCAGTACTTTTACGGCTGTTATAGACAATAGCAGTCAAAGTGTTTTGGATGATTTATGTTACCAGTACAAATACGATTATCGCAACAGGCTTGTAGAAAAGAAGCTTCCGGGCAAGCAATGGGAATATATTGTATATGACAAACTAGACAGACCTATTTTAACTCAGGATGCTAATTTGAAAGCCCAAAATAAATGGCTATTTACTAAATATGATGTTTTTAGTCGTCCTGTTTATACAGGTGAATATACTAAAACAAGTCAAAATAGTCGTGTAGAGCTACAAGGAATAGCAGATTTAAATACTGTGTTGCTTGAAAACAAAGAAGGTAGTAATACGATTAATAATGCAACTGTATATTACAGCAATAATGCGTTTCCTAATACAGACATCAACTTATTTACGATCAATTATTACGATGATTATAATTTTGATATAAATGGGGGAGTTTCTGAAAATGTTGGTTCAATCACTCCAAACACAGTAACGAAGTCTTTAGCAACAGGAAATAAAGTACGTATACTGGGAACTAATAATTGGACAACTAATGTGATTTATTATGACCAAAAAGGCCGTCCAATATACAATTACTCCAAAAATGATTTTTTAGGCTTAACTCAAAAAGTAAAAATCGAACTCGATTTTATGGGTAAGCCAATAAAAATAACGACTAAACATATCAAAGGAACTACAGTAGATATTATAGATACTTTTACTTATGATAATCAAAGTCGTTTATTGACTCAAGTTCAGAAAATAAACAGCCAGGCAGAAGAAATCATAGTTTCAAACAAGTATGACGAATTAGGCCAGCTTATTCAAAAAGGAGTGGGAGGAAAACTATCCGTTACAAACCGTTTACAAACTGTCGATTATGTTTATAATATTCGTGGCTGGCTGAAAGGGGTAAATGATACCGACACAAATAATGGTGCTATTACTATGGCTTCCGGAGATTTATTTGGGTTTAAAATTAATTACAATAATCCTTCTACAGGCACTCCATTATATAACGGAAATATCAGCCAAACATTTTGGAAAACTGCAAATCCAACAGATACCAGCCTAAAAAATTATGATTATAGTTATGATGCTTTAAACAGGTTAACTCAGGCTACCGATAATTCAGCCATAAACGCCGGAAGATATAATGAAGGAGCAAAGTATGATAAAAATGGTAATATTATCCGTCTTGTAAGATCAGGAAACAGAGATTCTGCGGCTACATCATTTGGTACTATGGATAATCTTGTTTACACGTATGATGCTGGAAACAAACTCATAAAAGTTGATGATCCATTAGGCAGTACTGAAGGATTTAATAATGGAAGCAACATAGCTATTGAATATACCTACGATGATAATGGCAATATGAAAACAGATGCAAATAAAGGTATTACTGCAATAATATATAACCATTTGAATTTGCCTACAGATGTAACCCTTGCAGGAGGAATTATCCATTATGACTATGATGCCAGAGGAGTAAAACAACGTAAAGTGGCTGGTACAATAACTACTGATTATGCAGGAGGTTTTCAGTATGAGAAAACAGGAACGACGGAAACGTTGAAATTTTTTCCAACTACAGAGGGTTATGCCGAGAATAACAGTGGAACTTTTTCGTATATTTATCAATACAAAGATCATTTAGGGAATGTGCGTTTGAGCTATAAAGAAGTAGGAGCATCATTACAAATAGTAGAAGAAAGCAATTATTATCCATTTGGAATCAAACAAAAAGTAGCTGGTGAAATAATATACCAAACAGGATATAAGTATAAATACAACGGCAAAGAATTACAAGACGAACAGGGACTTAACTTGTATGATTATGGAGCGCGTAACTATGACCCTGTATTAGGCAGATGGATGAATATGGATCCATTAGCAGAAACCTCAAGACGTTTTTCTCCTTACACATACGCTCTTAGTAATCCCGTATTTTTTATTGACCCTGATGGAATGGAGGCAGTTGGCGCTGATGGTTTAACAAATGAACAATGGCTGCAAACTTCCAGACCTGATGCAGATACAAATTTGGCTAGACAATTTAGAAATGAAAATATAAATCCAAATAAAAAGAGTGAATCAAGTGTTACTGTGGGCGAAGTTCAAAAAGTAGATGAAGAAAATAAAGGAGGTAGTGATGGAAATGGAGGCCAATGGATAAAGGGAATTGATGGAAATTGGGTACATATTGACAGCAATGATGTTATTAGTGCAAAAAGTTTCCCGAATTTTGCTACTTTATTAAGTAATTATCCTATGCCATATACTCCAGGTCCATATTCGCGAGATTTATATTATAATCAATGTGCCATCAGATTAAGTATTGCGTTAATGAAATCAGGTGTCGATTTAAGATCAACAACCAATATTACAAATCCTGGAGGACAAACATTTACAAAAAAAGGTGAAGTATTAGGCGCTTATAATTTAGCTGTATTTCTAAAAAGGAAAGACGTATTAGGAAAACCCGAACGATATGATGGAACTAAAGAATCCGTACCAACTCTATTAGATAACCGAACCGGAATAATATTTTTTGAAGCATTTGTAGAGGATGGTGTACGTACAACTAGCGCCAGACATATCGACTTATGGAATAAAAATGATCTTAGATCTCCCTATCTTACGCAGATGATGGATTCGAAAGTAATATGGTTTTGGCCAATTAAATAAATTATAACAAAATGAAAAAAATAGTCTTTTTTATAAGCTTTATGCTTGCCACGTTAACGGCTACCGCCAACTCGGGGACAGAAAACCTATCAGGTTCATGGATCAACAGTAAAATAATCCAATATTATAAATCCGATAATATTCCACCATGTAATAACAATTTCTACGCTAATGATGAATTTATTCCTTTGTCATTATCATTTAACAATAAGAATCAGATAAATATAATTTTTCGCTATGAACAAAGAATACTTACTTATGATATAAAATCAGTTAGAGAAAATACTATTATAATTTCCAGAGGAAAAAACGTATTTACACTAACATATACTGATGGAGCATTGAAATTAGAATACAATAAACACACTATATTTTTCACAAAAGTTTCAGATTCTTATACTATTGATGCATTTGCTGAATTTATAAAAAGTGAAATTTTTAAAGAATATGATAATTATTTGATCACCGCACTTTCAGAAAATAAAGATTTCAATAATACAAAAATTAGCAGAAATAGCTTTGAACCGATTTTTAAGAAAATTTTTAAATGTAAATATGTTAATGTTGTTCCGTTAGGCTTATTTAATTACAAAAATTATTGTTTGCCGGAAATAGCTTTATATTATGATGAACAAAGCAAACAATCCGGGCCAAAAATATTTGGAGTATTGAAAGACGAAGAAGGTGTTAAATTTATAGATGCCTCGGGGATAGTTGCATTAATAATTAAAGGAGTTAAAAAATAAAAAATTAATATATGCTAAAGAGGCATTTACACCTGGAGAAACATCTCCAGGTTTTTTTCGTACACACAAACTAGAATCTTTTATAAAAAACATTAAACAATTTACAGAAGGATTTTTAAGTGGAAATACTAAAAAAAGTGTAATAAACTCTTTTATAGAAAATATGAAAAATAATTACGGAGTAAAAGTAACGGTTGAGTAATAATGAGTATTTTAAAGATTATCTTGTGTGTGATTTTAAATATAGTATTCCCATTTTTATTTATTAATTTATTGATGTTTATAGATTTTTTTGCAAATGGTTCAGGAATGCAATCAGAAGTAAATTATGAAAAATATAAATTTATTTGGATAGTTGTTTTTATTTTTCCTGGTGTTGTTCAATTATTTTTTGTAAATAAGTGTTTAAAATTAAACAACCTCAAATATATTTTACAATTATTAATTTTCTTTATTTATTGTTATATTGGATATAAATATTTTGGCAATGCATAAAACTTTAGAGTTGGTGAAATAAAATTCTATATTTCTAATACGTTGAAAAATTATAGTTATTAAAAATAAAAAGGATGAGCATTATAGGATTTATACTCAAAATTTTTAATAGTGTTTTATATTAGCTGTTTTTACAAAATTGCAATGTAAATCGCTCTCCAAAATGTTCAACTGAAAAACTGCGCAAATGTCTCTGACTTTGCGCATTTTTTATGTTTTTTATGAAAATTAAAACCAAATAAAAGCCTCCTGACTTCGTTTGAAATAATTTATATATTCTCAAATATTATAAACAAAAAAAGCTCCAGATTTCTCTGAAGCTTTGTGTTAGTAGTCCGTGGGGGAATCGAACCCCCCTTACCAGGATGAAAACCTGGCGTCCTAACCGATAGACGAACGGACCTGTTTTGCTAATGCGGGTGCAAAAATGGAACTAATTTTTGAAATGTGCAAAAGGATTTTGAAAAACTTTTTTAGTTATTTTGAAGAAGTTAAAGACCAGTAATTTAGAGATTATAAAAGTTTAAAAAATATCTGACTTTTTTTGTTTTGATACATTATTTTGGTTGTTTGCTTGGTTCTTTCTTTTTCATTGTTCCCAAAATCAGAAATACTTTTTTTAAGTCTGCGGCAGAATTTGCACTGGCAAAAGCGTGAATATATTGGTTCCAGCCTTCATTGCTTCCGCTTTCAATAATCGACTGGATCGAATATTTGCCTTTGCAGTTATATACTGTCCAATCGGCATTTTTGTTTAGAATTTTACGCTGCATTTTTTCTGTTTTACAACTATCACCTGGTTCAAACTGACTTGGATGATTCCCAAAATATAAACCGCCTGAAAAAGCTACTGTAGCTGTCGTGTCTGTAGGATAGAAATAATAAACAGAAAAATCAGGCCCTCTGTTTTCTTTAATTGTATATTTTTTTGGGATAGAAATATAGTAATTGCTGTCTCCAATTTGCTTTTCGGTTAATTGCTTTAAATAAGGATTTTCTGGAATGTGTTTTGTTTTTTTATCAGAACAGCCTAAAATGGTTAAAATTAAAAAGACAGAAAGAAATGAAATTTTCAGATTCAAGTTCATATTTATTTAAATAGTGGTTAGCAAATTTTATTTCCCCATTGCATATGTAATGCCTCCAAGTAAATGCTGTGTAAAAAGAGGATCGCTGTAACTTTCAGGGCTGTGTCCTAAAGCGGTGTAAAACGCTCTGCCGCCATCATATTCGTGATACCAGGCCAAAGGATGATTATCGCCATGTTTACCGCCTTTATACGAAGTTTCATCAATTTTGATAAGCACATTTACATCTGGATTCAAATTTTTAAAATTGTACCATTCATCTTTTCGTTCCCAAATTGCCGGAAGATGTTTTGTAGATGGATGTTCATGATTGACAACTATTAGTTTGGCATTCTGCGGTTCTGGATGGCCGTCAAAAATTCCGCCAATCATTTGTGTATACCAAGACCAGTCTGGTTCGCAGTTTGTAGCCGAATGAATGCCTACAAAACCATTTCCTTTTTCTATAAATTTTTGCAAAGCCAATTTCTGACTTTCGCCCAAAACATGACCAGAAGCGCTTAAAAATATAACGGCTTGATATTGTTTTAAGTTTTTTGAATTAATTGCCAGAGAATCTTCGGTAGCATCTACCAGAAAATGATTTTCCTGTCCCAGTTTTTTAATTGCTGCGATTCCGGCAGGAATGCTTTCATGCCTAAAGCCGTTAGTTTTTGAAAAAATCAGCACTTTTTTGATTTTATCAGGAGTGGTTTGTTCTTTGTTTTTTAGGTGGAAAGAAACTAGAAAATAGCTTGTCAGTAAAATGAAGCTGAATAAAAATGACTTTTTTATTAAAAACTGGTGGTTCATTTTGCAAAATTTTATTTTGGGAAGATAGAAAAAAATAGTTTCTGATGACTGTATTTTATATGATGAAGGTTTTAATTTTTTTCGGATTGTCAGTTCGCTGGAAAATACGTTGTAAGGAGATTTAAAGTTGTTTCATAAATCGTTTTTCGCCTCACTTTTGCAAGCAGCCAGGATAAAAAACTCATAATTAAAATATCTTTAGGGCCGTTTTGAGCAGTAATTATGAAATCTTCTATTGCATTTTGAAATTTTTGTGTTTGTATAATTTCGGGTTTCATTACATATTGTTCTACAAACAAAAGGTATTGAATAACACGTTCTTCATTTACCGTTAAAAGATATTTTTTATAACGTCGTTTAAAACTTTTTATTCGGGATAAAGCCAGTTCAATATTTTCTTGCTGAGTGTGCAGAAGGATTTCGACAACATGCTTTTTTATTGTCCAGTCCATGCCCATTTTTTTTTCGTACCAACTATCAGTATGGTTTAGTTTTGCCATTTCTTTTACGGCATTACGCCCGGCATTTTGCTGTATATAAAAAACGATAAGCATAAGACGAATGTCGTTACTGTCGTTAGGATCTGCTTTTTTGTTTGAAGAAAGAGACTTTTCTGCAATCTCAATTGCTTTTTGAGGATTACCAATATAATTTTCATTGAAGGCTAATAATAAAAAATACCTAAGACAGAAACGCTGATAATACTTCCCAGATTGTTTCTGAAGTTCTGTAAACATCAATTCAAGATAATTCAAAGATTCGGTAAACTGGCCATTTCGGAAATAGAAGTTAGCTATAAAATACAAAATGTATATATGATAGTATAAATGTCTGTCTGTCAGATCGGTTTTTTGGCTAATAAATCTATAGCTTTTAACAACAAAAGGTTGTATAAGTGAGTAATTGTTATTTATAGAAGCATATTCGTTGGCAATAAATAATATTTGATATAGAGATTTAAAAGTTAATCCCTGTTTTAATGATATTCCATGTGTTTCAATAGTATTTTTTATAAGTGCCTGAAAATCTACTATTCGGCCTTCGTGATAAATAGCAGCAAGTTCGCGACGCAAAATGGCATAACCTAAATTGAGCTGTTCCTCATATTCGAGCTGTTTTTTATTTGCTTTAAATTTTTCTATTATTTTTTCAATTGGTTCTGACAAATTGAAATGTGCAAATTGTATCTGAGTCAGATAAATTTCATTAAGAAGACTAAAATGCTCAATATTCAGTGCTATTTCTTCGGCTTTTGCAAGACATTTAAAAGCTGTTTTTATAAGTTTATGTTCAAAAAATAACCGACTTACAACAATAAAACGAAGTATTGTATTTTCTTCTGAACTATCATTCTCAAAACTTCGATTAGCCATGAAATTAATCATGTTATCATAAAGTCTTTTTCTAAGAGCATGGTAAGCATCGGTAGTTTTTTTATCTTCAAAAATTTTTTTATTAAATTTTATATCATCAGTTTTTAATAAATTGAATAACTCTATATTGCCAGTGTCTTTGCGCTTGTTCTTTTTTGACAGATACTGTATAAATGCTTTTTTATCAGCATAATTCATCATATTTGATATTTCCTCGAGAGCATTCATAAATAAGATTTTATCAGGATAAAAATAGTAAAATGTATTTTTATATCATCAGTTTTGTAAATAAATTAGTTTTTACAACTCCTTTTTCATGCTGACATTTGCCTCATAATTATAAAACATAAAATTATGGAACCGCTAAAATCAAATGAATCAAACAACAATTCAGAATCAAAAAATGCAAAATCAAATTACGGAAATAACCCTTTAAAGCCAAGTGCCGCTTTCGTTGGCGCATCCTGGATGACATTACTTATAGGTATGACCTCCTATTGTATTGGTCTTTATAATTCGGCTATGGCTTACAACGAAAAAGGATATTATTTTACCATTCTCCTTTTTGGTCTTTTCTCTGTAATATCAGTACAAAAAAGTGTGCGAGACAGACTGGAAGGAATCCCCGTAACCGATTTATATTACAGTATAAGCTGGTTTAGTACTATTGCTTCTATAGTATTATTAATAATCGGACTTTGGAATGCCAGTTTATTACTCAGTGAAAAGGGATTTTTCGGAATGTCGTTTGTATTAGGACTGTTTTCAGCCCTTGCAGTACAAAAAAACACCAGAGATCTCAAACAATTTGAATCGACTAACCTATAGTTTTAGCGGGCCTCATTACTGTCACAAATTGTACAGTTTTGAGGTTTTCTAACTTTTAAAACCTATGTATATGAAATCTAAATACAAATCACTTATTTATATTTTTGGAGTATTGCTGCTAATAATTAGCATCTTAAATAAAATTTGCTGGATATATATTTGCACGAAATACACGGAATTTGAAGAAACCAAGACAGCTTATCTCAGTTTGTTTCCTAAGTTTATTGCTAATGCTTTTTTCTTGACTATTATTGATGTAATCGCATCGGGAATCGCTGCAATTATCTTTTTTAAATTTAAAAAGAAAGGTTATTTAAAAAAGACATCAAAAATTTTGATGATAATCGCTTTCATTCTTTGTGGATGGAGTATCTTTTCGTTGATGTAATAGCTGTTTTTTTTTAATAAGTTTTCACCTTATTGTTCACTAATTTCAAAATAAAGTTCAGGTAAGATTATTTTGGTTTCCTGCGAAGCTCCTTCCTTATGCCAGTACAATATGAAATTTACCTTTATATTTTTTAGTTCATAGTGTTTTGATTTCATTTCCTCAATTTTCTTAATAAATGACTTTGAGAATTTCAACACAGATTGTCCATTTGAATTTAAGCATTCATCATCCTTAACATATAACGTTTCTCCACACGCTAGTTGAGAAACTAAAATTTGTCTGTTAATAAAATAGTCTAACCAGATATCTTTAAAAGTGGCATGTACAGCAATTTTATCAGGAGCAGTGTAAAATTCAAAATTGTCTATTTGTTCCAGATTTTCTACAGTCAAATGATTGAGATTATTTGCATTTAAGTGAATATTTAAATTGCGTTTAGCTCTGGTCATTGCTACGTATACTTGTCGTTTAGCTTCATCTGCAGCCAGATTAAAGTTCTCAAGTAAAAGAAATACATTATCAAACTCTTTTCCTTTGGCTTTATGAATGGTTGATACAAAAATTGTTTCACCATTTTCATTATAAAAATCCTCTAATTTAGATTCCCGAATTAAAACTTCTAAATCAGATTTGTACTTCTTATTAGGATTAGTGCTTTCAAAATCTTTGATGATATTCTGGCAAATCTCTAATTTGTTGCTGTTACGGAAGGTGTTAATTAGCTCTTGTTTAGCATTGTCCCAAACTTCATCACTAATTGTGTAAATATCAGCACCAACATTTATTTTATCTAGTAAAAATCGAACTTCAACAAGATTGTATAAACTAAAATCATCGTTAGATTGAATTAATTTTGCCTTGATGCCATTTTTTAAAAGCATCCCTGTAACTTTTATAGCCTCCTCGTTAGTTTTTGTGAGTACGCATGTAGTTCCTGAAAGATCTGCGTTAACGATATCAGTTACAAGAGGCGTAATCAAATTGCTGCTTTGATATTTAACAACTTTGATTTTTCCATTATCGGTTTGATTAGCAATGATTGGTGTTTCTTTTAGGCGGTGTTGAATTTGTTGTACGAATTGATTCGAAAATGCAACCAGATTACTTTTACTGCGGTAATTTTCGACTAACTCATGTTTTACGGCCTTGTTATCATAAATGAATTGTTCAAGATATTTAGAACTCGCTCCCCTGAAATCATAAATATTTTGGTCATCATCTCCCACAGCAATAACCCTCATTTCTTCATTCTGTTCCATCAATGCATTTATAAGAGCAAACTCATCTGCATTCATATCTTGTGCTTCGTCAATTACTAAAACAGTCTTCGTAATTTTATTAGCCTCAACATCACCATTTTTAATTCTTTCAACCGTTGTGTTTAAAATATCCGCCGATTTTTCTAAAGTGCCAACTTTACCCAAAAGATCAAAACAGTAAGAATGAAATGTTTTAATTTCAATAAAGTTCGCTGCATTACCAATCAGTTTTAATAAGCGTTTTTTAAATTCGACAGCAGCAGCTCTTGAAAATGTCAGCATCAGTAACTGCTCATGCTTAACATCTTCCATTAAAAGGAGCGAAGCCAGTTTATGCACTAATACCTTTGTTTTTCCACTTCCGGGACCGGCAGCAACAACTATATGTTGTGTTTCATTATCATTAATAATCTTCAATTGTGTAGGGGAGAGCTCACCAAAAAGTTGTCTGAATTTTGCCGGTGTAATATTCCGCTTAATCTCATTTTGTCTGCTGCCTTTAAAATATTTGTTCAAAAACGAACCATAATTCAGTTGGAAATAATCTTCTACAAACTGAAGCGCATTCCTATAATCGGTAATCATTCTTTGGGCATATTCGCCTACAATGTGAATTTGCTGGACTTTGCTCTCGTAAAACTGGTTGAGCTTTTGATAATCGTCTTTCGTATATCTTTTCTTATTATCTTGTTCCGTTCGCTCAATCGTTAAGCTATTATAAACTACAAGAAAACCACCTTCTATCTTTATTGCCTCAATTCGTGAAAGATAGAACAAGGTATCTTCAATATCATAAATGCTTATTTCTTTTTTGAAAAGGCTTAAGCTAGTATCATAAGCAGCTTTTAGTTCATGTACAGAAAACTCCACCAAACTTTCATCTTTATCTGTCTGGTCTTTTGGTGTTTCAGTGGTAGTTTTATCATAACAAAAATCAATGATAAATGCTGCAAGTTCATGCCGCTTTTCAAGTTTATCTTTTAATAATTCTTTGTTTTGAAGGCAGAGAACAGCAATATGATTTCTGGCATGGTCTAAGTTTTTTCTTTTAATCCAGTTTTTAATAGACCAAAAGTTAATTATAGTTTTTAGTTTATTAGTGTTTACATTATCACAATCATTTTTTTCAGCCTGCTCATTTAATTCTTTCAAATGAAAAATACTTTCTTCTTGTTTAAAAACCGAGAGTAAAAAGTTTTCAATTTTGCTGTATGACTCGACTATTGAAAGAGAGCGGTTTTTATTATCTGCATTTTTTATAAAGGCAGTCAGATCCTTAGCATCTGCCAGGATATTTTCCTCACGCAGTAAGTTTATCACATTAATGACTTCTTCTTTTACAATGCCCAAATGATCGCTAATATAGTCTACTCTTGATTCTGGAGTTTCGTTGTTGGCCTGCTTTCTGCTTTTGCTTGAAAAGAGTTTCTTGATAATACGTACACCTTGCTCTTTTTGCTTTTCTTCAAATTTTTGCGAAGTGTTTATTTTATCAATAGCTTCCTGGGTATTTTTAGACAAAATACTGCTGGCAAATATTCTCGGCATATTTTGTCCGCGTTTTAAATATCCTGCGTCTTCAAGGGCAGCAATTGCGGTAGTTACGCGTGTTTCTATTTCTACAACAGTATCATCCCAGCCTGCTTTTCGTGCGATTTCTAATGCTGAATTGGATACTTTAGAACGAAATCTTGTAATGTTCTTTATCGCTTTCCACACCTGCTGGATTTCTTTAATAGAAAGTTTGGTCTGATTTAGCAGAATAAAATGCTTACTAAGATCTTCTTCGTTAAAAAGTACAAAACAATCAGCTGAAATATTTTCATCCCTGCCTGCACGTCCCGCTTCCTGCACATAGTTTTCAAGTGAATCTGAAATTTCATAATGAATGACCAAACCCACATCTTTTTTGTCTACTCCCATACCAAATGCAGAAGTGGCTACCATAATTTGTGTTTCACCACCTAAAAAGGAATTTTGATTCTCGGTTTTCTCCTGTTTATCCATTTTTCCATGGTATGGTTTTGCATTAAAACCATCTTTTGCCAGTTGCTCGGCAAGTTTATAAGCTTTGAGTGTTCTGGATACATAGATAATTGTCGGACAGTTTTTTTCTTCAATTAAATCTCTGACGGTCTGATATTTTTCATCTTCATTTTGCTTTTCAAAAACCTTATAGTGAAGATTAGTCCTTGAAGCTTTTGAAGTGAAAACTTCAAGATCCAGCGATAATTTTTCGCTAAAATAATCCCGTATATCTTCAATTACCTTTTGTTTTGCCGTTGCTGTAAAACAGGACACCGGTATGGCATCTTCAAGATTTTTCTTTTCCTGAATTAACTTTATAAAATCACCAATATATAAATAGTCAACCCTGAAATCTTGTCCCCATGATGAAAAACAGTGTGCTTCATCAATTACGAAACGGGCAATTTTTCGACCTAAAATTAGTCTTTCGATAGTTTTTGAACGGAGAGATTCAGGTGAAATATACAGAATAGAGGCAGAACCATCTTCAATTCTTTCAAATGATTTAGCTCTTTCAATAGGGTCTAAAAGCCCATTAATAGTAACTGCTTCTGTTATTCCGTTTTTTTCAAGATTGTCAACCTGATCTTTCATTAACGACTGAAGCGGAGAAATTACGATGGTTAATCCTTTAGAGTTTTCAGCACTCATAAGTGCCGGAACCTGAAATGTAATTGATTTTCCGCCGCCAGTTGGGAAAACAGCCAGTACCGACTTGTTGTTAACAGCAGCCTTAACGGCTTTTTCCTGAAGTGGTTCGCCGCCATAAGTTCTATAAGAATCAAAACCAAAGAACTTTTTTAATCCTTTATAGATATCTAGAGCGTTGTCGCAGTAAATACAGCCAGTTACACAAGGTTTGCTCCGTAATAATAGCATTACACGTTCCACATCGGTGTAATTTTTAAGAACCCATGGAGGCGTAATGGAATGAACTTTTTTATGAATGATAAATGAATTAATCAGAGACAGGCAATATGCCAGTTCAATAGGATTTTCAGAAATTATTTTGGCTAAATCTGACTGTTCACAAATTTCACCGCGGAATTTTAATCTAATCTCAGCTTCTGGATCAGAGCTTATATTTTTATAATTCACAAACCGAAAAAAAGCTCCAAATTCTTTTGTACGATTTAAAAGGAGATAAAAAATTTCCTTAAGTGTTTTATCGGTTTGCCAAAAAGCGGCAACTTCACTATTGAATAAATCTCTTGCTTTAATAGAATCGTTTAACGGGTTGTTTGTGTCTTCAGTCTGAAGTTTATCATCTTTTAATAAGGAATGGTAAGGCTTAGTTGGAAATAACAAAGGAGATAAATGTAAAGTGTCAATTATATTTGAAGGGTTAATACCAGCATCATAAATTGCTTTGCCTATATATTTTATATCGTGATTTAAAATGTTGTGACCGCATACATAATTGTCACCTTTAAGGAATTCAATAAAATCTCCTATAGATGTTTTATGAAATTGATTGCCGTTTTCTTTAATTGCACCTATGTCAAGGATTTTACCTTTTGTAGGTTCAATTTCGGTATCAATGAAGGTAATTAAACGGGTATTATTTTGTTCATCTATTAGCATTAAACTCAATAAGATTATGTTTTGGTTTTTTATTAAGATGTAAAGACGCAAATATTTAAAGGCGAGGATGATAGATAGCTAATTTAGGGTTTAATTTCTAAATTTGAAATAGTTTAAATAAGATTTTTTATGTTAAATGGATTTAAGAGATGGATATAGGTCCTCTCAATAATAAGTAAAATAAAAAGCTTCAGAGAAATCTGGAGCTTTTTTATTGCAGGAACCATTCTGACAAAAACTTTAGAATTAAAAACTGAATTCGTATATTGTTCTTCTAAAATTAAAATAGTTGCCTTCAAACTTTTTCAGTTCATTTTAATAGAAATCATCTAGATTATGAAAAAAACATTAATGCTCTTTATTGCAATCTTAGCTTTTACAGCGTGTTCAAAACATCAAGAAAAGAAAAATGTTGCTATCACCGGAATAGATTCTACATTGCGGCCTGGTAATGACTTTTTTAAATATGTAAATGGCAAATGGTACGATTCTGTATCAATACCTGCATCTCAGGCAGGAGTTGGTGCTTACATGTTTATGAATTTTCCACAACGAATGCGCCTGCAGGGAATACTGGATAGTGTTTCGAAAAGCAAAAATGCAACAGGAAGTACAGCACAAAAGGTAGGAGACTTTTATGCATCTGGTATGGATACTGTAACCATTAACAAACGCGGTTATGAACCTGTCAAGCCTCTACTTGCAAAAATTGAAGCAATTAAAGATTTGCCGTCATTAATGAACTTTGTAGTTAATGAAGTAAAAGTGGGCAATTCTTCTATTATAGGTTTTACAGTCACACCCGATGATAAAAACAGCAAAATGAACATTGCTCAACTTTATCAAACAGGCATCGGATTGCCTGACAGGGATTACTATTTCAAGTCAGATTCATCAACTGTTGCCATACAGGAATCATACAAAAAATACCTTACAGCCTTATTTCAACAAACAGGAAGCAATGCACAAGAAGCTAAAAAGAATGCTGATTTAGTTTATGATATTGATAAAAAACTTGCAGTTTCGCATAAAACAAAAGTTGAACTTAGAGATGTGCAGGCAAATTATAATAAAATGGCTGTGACAGATCTTGTAAAAAAACATCCCAACATAAACTGGACTGCTTTTTTAAATAATTTAGGTGCTAAAACCGATTCTATTAATGTTGGCCAGCCTGCTTATTATGATGTCCTAAATAAACTTTTAAAAACCATTCCTATTGATAATTGGAAAATTTATCTGAAAGCAAATTCTCTGGAACGATATGCAGATGATTTAAGCAAACCTTTTGTAGATGCTTTATTTGAGTACACCAAAGTGCTTTCTGGTCAGGCTGTTCAAAAATCACGCGGCGAAAAAATGGCTAATGTTATTGACAATTATTTAGGCGAAGCGCTAGGCGAATTGTATGTGAAGAAATATTTTTCTGAAGATGCCAAAAAACGTATGCTGGTTCTCGTAAATAATTTACAAAAAGCCTATGCCAAAAGAATTGATAAATTAGAATGGATGAGCCCTGCTACAAAACAAAAAGCAAAAGAAAAATTGTTTGCCATTACTAAAAAAATAGGATACCCAGATAAATGGAGAGACTATAGCAATGTGCAAATAGGCAGGGATACCTATTTTGAGAATATGGTTTCGGCCTCTAAAGCTGCATATCAATTTCAATTGGCAAAATTGGGTAAACCAGTCGATAAATCAGAATGGTATACTACAACTCCAACAGTTACAGCTTATAATAATCCTACTGCAAATGAAATTGTTTTTCCTGCAGGTATTTTACAAGCCCCATATTTTGATAATAATGCAGATGATGCACTTAATTATGGAGGAATTGGAATGGTTATAGGTCATGAAATAACGCATACTTTTGATGATCAGGGTGCTCAATATGATAAAAATGGAAACCTGAAAAACTGGTGGACAAAAGAAGATTATGCACAGTTTAAGTCAAGAATACAACAGGTTATTAATTTGTATAATACCTATACTGTTTTAGGAGATTTACACATTAATGGCGCAATGACAGTTGGCGAAAATACGGCAGATATTGCCGGAATAGCAGTTGCTTATGATGCTTTTAAAATGACCGAACAAGGAAAAGGAAACACAAAAATAGATGGTTTTACGCCAGACCAGCGCTTCTTTATTTCTATAGCCAAAATTTGGAGAGTAAAAATGAAAGACGAATTCCTGCGTTTGTGGATTAACAATAACCCACATTCGCCGCCAAACTGGCGTGTTAATGGCCCTCTAATGAATACGACACCTTTTTACAACGCATTTAATGTAAAACCTGGAGATAAAATGTTTTTGGCAGAGAAAGACAGAATAACGATTTGGTAATAATCTAGTTTCTGTAAATATGTCTTGTCCTGAAATAGCGATACAAAAAAAAAGATCGTTATGGAAAAACAAA
>NZ_JBMDIY010000041.1:0-52183 GCF_057808895.1 Flavobacterium sp. FG68 | reverse complement strand
CTTGAAAACTGTTGACTGTAACAGGTCCGGGGGTTCGAATCCCTCTTTCTCCGCAGAACTTAAAACCCCTAACAAATGTTAGGGGTTTTGTTTTTTATATCTTTTCTCTTTTAGGATTTATTCAAAACCAAAAAACCTCCGAAATCATTTCTAACTTTGAAGGCTCTTTAACTTTATCTAAAACTTATCCCTACTTATACTCCTCTTCTTTCTGTGCGTACCAATCTTTCATCACATAAAAAGCTTTCTTTTTAATTCCATTACTTGAAATTAAGCCTTTACGGTTGAAGAAATCCTGAATGTTTGTCAATTGTCTTCTTGGTGATCTAAAGTCGACTAAAATCCACGGAGACACTCCGGCTAAGCCTTCAATTCGATTGAACATCTGTGTGTTTTGAATATATAATTCTTCTTGATATTCTTCGTTCCAGCGTTCTTTTTTATCGCCGTGTAATCCTTGCAAAGCTTCGCCTCCAAATTCACTGATGATAACCGGTTTATTATATGGAATTACCCACTGCATATCTTTACAAGATTCATTAGTTCCTCTATACCAGCCTAAATATTGATTAAAACTCACAATATCTACATATTCATTCATATTATCCTGCAGCGTATTGATATTATTGGAACTTTTAGTCACTTCCATCGCCATACTAATCAAACGAGAATTGTCCTGTGTGCGGGCATATTTTGCTAATTTGCTTAGAAAAAGATCTCTGTCGTCGCCATGCGGCGTTTCGTTTGCTATTGACCAAATTACGATTCCACAGCGATTTTTATCTCTGTAGATCATATCGTGCAACTGACGTTCGGCATTAGCGTATGTATCAGGATTTGTCCATGAAATTGTCCAATATACCGGAACTTCAGACCAAATCATTAATCCCATTTTTTCGGCTTCTTTTACCATGTTTTCATTATGCGGGTAATGCGCTAAACGAACATAATTACAACCTAGTTCTTTTGCCCAAGTCAATAACGTAATCGCATCTTCCTGCGACCATGCCCTTCCAGATCTGAAAGGCGCTTCTTCATGAATACTGATTCCTCTTAAAAAGACTTTTTTTCCGTTTAACAGAATTTCTTTTCCTTTAGTTTCAATTGTTCTAAAACCAATTTTATCGTTTATATTTTCATCTGCTTTACTTATAACTACATCATATAATTTTGGTTTTTCCGGAGTCCATAAAACCGGATTTGCTTTTATTTCGAAATATGCAAAACCTTTTGAGTCGGTTGTAATAGTCTTTTTGATTTTTAATTCAGGAATAAAAACCGAAAGTGATTGATTGGCCGTTTCACTATTCAGCTTAATCCAGCCTGAAATTTTTCCTTTTTCTTTTTTATCTAGCTGAACCAGATAATCTTCAACATAAGTATTCGGAACCTGAGCCAAAGTAACATCTCTTGTGATTCCGCCGTAATTCCACCAATCCATATTTACGGTTGGGACATTATCTTTATGACGTTTGTTATCTACTTTTACTACAACAAAGTTATTTCCGTCAACCAGCAAATTTGTTACATCAAAATTAAAAGGCGTATAACCACCAACGTGAGTTCCCGCCAGTTTTCCGTTTACATAAACTTTTGCATCATAATTAACCGCTCCAAAATGAAGAATTCCTTTGGTTTGAGCATCTTTTTTATAATTAAAGTCTTTCTGAAACCAAACCGTTCCTTCATAAAAGAATAATCTTTGATCTTTTGAATTCCAATCAGACGGAATATCCATCGTGGCTGAAGTAGCAAAATTATATTCCGTTAAATCTGTAGTATTGAATTTTTTATTTTCGAAAAATCCATTGTCTTTTAAAGGCATTAAACGATAATCGTAATATCCGTTTTCGAGTGGATCTACAATATAACTCCATTTTCCATTTAGGTTGATGTTATTTCGAGATGAAATATTAGATAGTAACGGAATTTCCTGTGCCATCGTTTTCCCAAAAATCAGAAAAGCCAAACACAGCATTATTATTTTTCTCATAGCTACAATTATTTATTTAAAATACAATTTTCTATTTTTTATCAAAAGAACGAATTAACAATCAGCTTCTTATCAAAAAATCATCCTTCATAACTAACTAATCCATTTGCCGTTCCTAAATTACAATAGGTTTATCTACCTTAAACTTAGAAAAAACATATCAAATACACTACAAAATAAATCTAACGCAAGAAAATGAGCGTAGTTATTTTTTTCTTTTGAAGAGGATCTATTTGCATTTTATTGATGGAATAAAAAATGAAAACCTCTTAAATACAATAATTTAAGAGGCTAACTTTTATAGTGATATGTAAATTTACATCATCGTATTAATACGAATACTAGCTTTTATAAGGGCCAGCGCAGATATTTTTGAAATATGTATATCTTTTGGCTGATGATGTGAATTCTGACTTACCAATTTCACAAACTCCTGCCCTTGTTCTGATTTCTGAACATATTTCACTGTAATATATTCTTCCCAGTCATTTAATTTGACACTTAAAAGGTACATTTCTCCAAAAAAGATATTATCAAATTCTGTTTCCTTATATAAAATTATATCTCCGGATTTTAAAAGCGGATACATACTATCACCTGTAACAGAAATCGCTCCGTCACATTTAGGAAGATTTGGAATTTTTATCGTATCCAAAACTCTTTGCGGCTTTCCACTACTAAATAATTCCCTTAAACCTGCTACAGCTTCCAAATCATATAATGGTATTTCCTGACTCACGTGCAGCGAATCGATTGTTTTTCGGTCATTATTCATAATTACAATATTAGTGTTATGCTCTTTTATCATGGATCCGTTTCCGGTTAAAAGCCATTCAGAATTTATCTCCGGATAGTAGTGTAAAATTTTACATGCCTTATCTGTCCCCATGTTACTGCTATTATCTAAAAACTTATTAGAAAAGCCTAAATCATTGCAGAACTTATATTTAGTAATCCCTTTATAATCAAGGTATTCTCTTATTCTTTCAGTCGACCCCATAAAAAGATGTATTTTTTTACGTTAAAAATTTGTTTTGATGTATTATTTTACATTATATTTGCAAAGTAAAGAAAAATAAATATTAAAAACAAGTCAAACACATACAAATTTATGCGGTACACAAACTACATTCAAAACAAAATACTTGAATAAATTATTGATATTAAATTAATTACAAGATATTTAAGTTACTAAAAAATGAAAAACACAGCACTACACTAAATCAGAATAAAACTACGAATGACTTGTAATATTAATCATTAAAATTAAAAATCCTTATTCATCATTACTTAAATCATAAAAATGGAAACAAATCAAATCAAGGAAAAAATTCAGGAACTGGAAAATTGGCTGATTGAAAATCCAAACAGTCCCGAGAGAAACTTAATAGAATCTGACATCAAAAAATTACGAACCTTATTAAATAAAAATCATGAGTAGAAATCAAATCGAAACAAGAATTGCACAATTGTATCTGGCACTTCAATATTGTTCTGAAAGATCGAAATCTTTTACACCCGGAGAAAGAATCTGCATTAATCAGGAACGTTTTCAATGGATGCATATTCTGGACAATGAAACCGCTTCTCCCCGTCCCGTTTCACAAGCAATTGAAAACAAATTAAAAGAAGTACTAAGACTTGCTGATCACTATAATTTTAAGCCTTATTACGGTGATCCATTTAAAGAAGAAATCTTATTGCATAACTAAAATTATTATAAAAACTAAAAGCCTAATATTATGAACACGCCGTTAACAAACACAATGAACCCATCTTTGGACTTATCTCAATTTTCTGCACAGCAATTAAAAGAAGCTTTAAACCGAATTGAAAATAAAAAGAATGAAGAACGAGATGCTTATAAGAAACTGGTAGCCGAAACTATTCCTAAAGCACTTTCGAGATTATACGAAACTTCTGAAATGATGCGAAATGCAAAAACAGAAACTTTTCAATTATTTGAAACTATTCTGGATTTAAAGAATCAGGTTTATGGTTTTAAAGAAAAGCAAATGTCGCATACTTTTTCTAATGATAAAGAAGAAATCACAATTGGATATCGTATTAATGAAGGCTGGGACGATACGGTAACAATTGGTATCGAAAAAGTGCAGAACTATATTTCGTCACTTTCCACCAGTAAAGAAACTGCATCTTTAGTAAAAATTGTTTTCAATTTATTAAAAAAAGATGCCAAAGGAAATTTAAAGGGTTCGCGCGTTTTGGAACTTCAAAAATTAACGAAAGAATTTAATAATGAAGAATTTACAGATGGTGTTGAAATTATTGCTTCTTCTTTTAAACCAATTCGCTCAAGCTGGTTTATTGAGGCGAACAGAATTGATGAAAATGGTGTAAAAACCAATATTCCGTTGTCAATGTCGTCTGTAGATTTTTTACAGGGATATGCTTTTAATTTCTTTAACCAGCAAAACGAACAAAGTCATGCAGCCTAATAATGATATTTACGCTTTGGCCCTTTTAGCTCTTCTGCTTATTGCAACCAACTTAAAGCCAATTCTTTTATTTCGTGAATGGTTTTATTTCAGAATCAAAATAATTTTTAAACAATATTTAAATGAGCGTAAAAATAAAGCCAATTACTGACCACGAAAGTTACAAGGTTAATGAACACATCATTTTTAAAGACGGACTTGGTAACTGGAACTGTAAAAATGATTTATCGAATAAAGAACGTCAGGCTTTTAATCAATATGAAAGCATCGTAATTAAAAATCCGAGATTTAAAAAACACACAACTGCCACTTACAAAGGCTGAGTAAATCCCTCAAAATCTACATTATAAAAACTTAAGTAAACATAAAAAAATGGTTCCTGTTTTTCGCTTCTTTCTGAAGGAAAACAGGAACCGAAGATGGGCGGTTTTTACCCAAAAAAGCAGCCAAAAACCATTCTTTCTGTAGAGTTCCCAGTCTTTAGAGCTGCGGAACGAGATCATGATGGGAAGAGTACTGACCTCAATTGTTAAAAAATAATTTTTAACAAATAGCACCTCAGAACGAGGTTCAAAAAAATGGCATTTGAAGTAGAAAAACCATTACTTAAAAAGATTAAATGGTTTGGCTGCAGTAAATCTTTATGTCATTATATCGTATTCAAATAATTCTTAATCATGATTAAATCTTCATTTTAATAATTCTTCTCTTTTCAAAAAATCTTTCTTCATTTTCTATCACTCTATAAATATCATTATCATGCCTATATCCTCAAACAGAAGCCTCGGAATTCAAAAAAATAAATTATTGCGCTACAAACTTGTTAAAGAACTGTATCAAAAACACAAAACGGAAGATATTCCGACTACGGTAGTATGGCGTAAATATGTTTATCCTGTTTATCCCATTTCACGAACTACTTTGTATGAAATTCTTTGTACGCCTATTACTTCAGAATTGAAAAAAATTGAAGAACTTATGAGCAATCAGGAAAAGTCTTCTTAATACTTATAAAAGGAAAACGAAATCTTTTGAGCTCCTAAAAAACATTGTTTTTATGGTGCAAAGATGAGCCATTTACTCTCGTAAAAATGAGCTTTGTTCGCTTTCTGTACAACTATGTAAAGCCCTAGAATACTAATGTTCGTACGCCTTGCATTTGTTTTTTTTAGGGCTTTTTTTACCCAATCTTTGCAATCACAAAAGGAAAAGACAGCAGGAATCTAACTGCAAAAAATTAAGATTGCACCTTCTCCAAAAAAAACAGCACGCTGTGTGTTTCCCCAAATCACTTTTATAAACATTCAACATTAACACATTCAATGGAACAGTTTCTATACCCCTCTCTTACGGCATTTTTTGCCGCTTTTATAACCTGGTTTTTCTCTATGCGAAAATCATTAGCAGAAGACCGCGCCGCCGAACTTGACAACGCAGTAAGCGCTGTAAAATATTACCGTGATCTTCTTGATGACATTACCGCTCGCCTGACCGCCGCCACAGATACCATAAAAAAAATGGAAGTACAACACAAAGAACTTATGCTTATCAACCAGCAGCTGGTTGATGAGTTACAAAAATTTAAACAGCTTAACGGAAAAAATTCATGACACTAATCCAAAAAACCTTAGAAATCGCCACGGCACAAATTGGTGTCGAAGAAATTCCCAGAAACAGTAACTCCGGCCCCGAAGTTGAAATTTATTTAAGAAGCGTTGGCCTATCAAAAGGATATGCCTGGTGCATGGCTTTTGTTTACTGGTGCACGCAAAAAGCAGCGCTTCAGATTAATGCCAAAAATCCTTTAAAGAAAACTGCCGGAGTTTTGGATCAATATAATTCGAGACCGCTTTTGGTAAAAAAAACACCTCAGCCCGGAGATGTTTTCATTATGGATTTTAATAATGGCGCAGGCCATACGGGTTTCGTTGAAAAAGTGACCGGAACCACGATTTACACAATTGAAGGAAACACAAATGATGCCGGAGGCCGTGAGGGCTACAAAGTAGCCAGAAGAAAACGTGATATAAAAAGCGTAAAAGGCTTTTTACGTCTGCAAAACTAAATTTATAAACCAACTCTAATTATGACTAAAAAACTAAAATGCTTTGTTTTTCCTTTTTTCATTATTCTGATCGTGATTTCATGCCGAAGTCCAAAACCTGTTGAAAACGAAAATAAAGTTCAAACTATTACTATTACAGAAACACTGCACGATACTGTTTTTAAAATAGCCAAAGACAGCAGTTCTTATAACGCATTGCTTGACTGTATTAACGGAAAAGTAGTCCTTAAAAATGTTATTCAGGCCGAACCAGGGCGTACATTAAAAAGCCCAAGGGTTCGACTTGATAACAATAAACTCAGTGTTGATTGTGACTTAAAAGAACAAGAACTCTATGCTTTCTGGAAATCGAAACAAGTAAAAGATGTTCAGGAAAAAACGATTACTGTTACCAAGTTTGTTAATTACTTAACTTTTTGGCAGAAGGTCCAGATTTGGCTGGGCAGAATTCTTCTTATTGCTCTGGTCTTTTTACTTCTAAGATTCGTCTACAAAATCTATAAGCCTTTAATGGTTTAAAATTAACTTTTAAATAATTCATTTAAATATGTCTTCACAGTCTCATTTTTTCGTGGAGTCAGGAGGCTTTACGCAAAGCCGCGAACAAGCTTTTGGTCCTCAATCGAGTACCGAGTTTAACCTGACCTCCAAATTTTCATTAGCTTCTCCCAAAAAGGCTTATGCAATCTGCAAAGGAGTTGTTTTAGTGCAGCCTCAGACAGGCAGTCCTGATAAAGTAAATCTTATTCTTCGTCCTTACAAACAGCCATTTCCGGGATTAAATATCAAATATTTCATTTACAGAGGATTGCAAAGAAGTGATTTTTTCACAGCGAGTTCTAATCCTAAAATAATTCAGAAAACAGAACAAACGTCTGATTTTATCAATAAAATAAATGATGATTTTGATGCTTTTCACGATAATCGTAAAGATGCTCAAAACAACCCTATTCAAAAACCAGATTTTGCTGCTAAATACATTGGTTATAAATACAATCCAACTGAGGAAGAGGAAGCAACAGAATTAGCAATTCCACTTTCTAGTTTCTTTTTTAAAGAGTCTGAATTTGTTGAAGCGAATAATACTTTCGACGAAACAGACGATTTCGAACTTCCTATGATTGATATAGGAAAATCGTTGGGAAAATTTGCTCAGGGAGAATGCGGAATTGATGTTGTTCTAAATTACGGCGATTACAAACATAATTTTAATAATGGCGAGTTTGATTTTAATTTAAAATATGCTCGTAAAGCATTTGCTTCAATTTTGGTTACAGGCGATACTCCTTATAAACAAAAATTAGAGAGGGAGCAAAGTATTCAATTTATTGATATTGCTGCTTTTTATGGTTTGTTTGTTCCTAAAGATTCAGTAGATATTGTCAGCGCAGGAACTAAAACAACAAAAAAGGGTGTTGAAATTTTTAATAGCATTATCAATAATTTTTTCACCAAAAACTATTGGTATGTCTATATTCAGAGTGATCGTACGCGCAGTTATGATTTTTATGGAAACTACAAAATTGGCGATGGTCCAGAAAATCTTAAAACAGGTTTATTAGCAAATTCAGAAGGAATTGTCCCAATGACAGCCGTAACTTATGGAACTGATGGCTGGCCGATTTTAATTGATAAACAAGAACAGGCAAATACAGTTACGACAAATAACCTTTATCTGCAATTTACAACCGATAACAATAACAATACTGCCTTTTACGGACAGATTGCTGAAGTTGCCAATGCACAAAAAGATAATTTCATTAATGCCGATGGCTTGCTATTACCGCCAGATGAAGAAGGAAATTATGCAGATTTAACGTCAGCAATTCAACTTACAACTCCTGCTTATCAAGGGAAAAATATTGCAACACTTAATATTTTGCTCTATCAGGGAAAAGTGAATATGTATACCGCTGGAACAACACAAGATGAGAATGGAGATCTTGTCATTTTATACAGACAAGCTAACTTTTTTGATGATGTTTTTAGTTTAATAAAGGCAGAACCTTTATTAAAATTAAACGGTGATGACAGTTATTCAAGAATGACTTCTGAAAAACTAAATCTTATCAATGAGTTTTATGATAAAAAACAGCAAGGAATTTCAATTGTACAAACTCTTACTGTAAATGATATTATTGAAACCGGAATTGAAGAACCATCTACGGTTTCGCGAGTTACTTATTTAACTGAAGCCGGAGATGTTATGAATAATGCTGTTTCTGTAACCGGAAGCACAACTCCAGATACAAAAACAACGGCTTCTGCAAGCGGTGCAGTTACAAAAAGTAAAACCTATCAATTGCCAGATCCTTATTACTATAATTTGAAACTGTTTACAGACAGTACTGAAACGATTACCGGGCTGGAATTAAAAACGCTGGATGGCTCTACTCCTAATAAAATTATTTTGGGATTAACGAAAGCAGAAAATGATGCTATTAAAGCATTAATTACGGATGACACAAAAAATCCGCGTTTGTTTTTGATTGATTTGTTTGAGGATGGAAATGAGTTGATTTCTCTTGAAAATATTCCATACCAAAAATATAAGGTTGCTATTGTAGCAGAAAACACAAATGGTGAAACAGAATTATCTGAACCAGAAAATACTGTATTTGCTTATTCTCTTGATCGAAACTATCATTTTAGTAAAGGGTATAGTGAGTATGTAAAAGAGGACTTAAGAAAAGAATTAATGTTAGATTTAGATTTATCTTTATAATGGAACAAGCTGCAATATTAAAATCAGGAAAGGTTGTTAAACTAACTGGTATAATTAACCCAAAATATAGTATATATGGATTTTTAAATTCTTTTGAGGCTGTTGTTAATGGCACTACGAAAAAATTTAGAGAAACAGAAGAAAAAGATTTTAGAGATGCTGATTTGTTTGGTCAAATAAATATGGATGTTGATCATGGTTTTTATGAGGAGCAGTTTTTTTTAGAATACCTTGCAGGTAAAAACAAACTATATGAATTAAAAAATCATAAATATAACTTTAAACCAGCATCGGCAAAAGATGAAATAATTATTAAAAAATTAAAAGTTGTTTCACCATACACTGATTTCTGCAAAATTGAAACATATAATTGGACTTATCAACCTAATATTCCTGTTTTAGACTATTATGGTACTTTACAAATCATAGTGCCAAATGGATTAGCCCCAATAAAAGTAGAAAACATTCAATTATTGAGTACTGCTATGCAGTTTTATTCTGATAAAATAGAGAGGTTTGTAACACCTCCAGACACAAATAATAAGCAAGAAAAAGCATTTATAATTGCTAAAATTGCGATTCTTATTAATTCTATAAGGAAAGATTTATTTTCTCAATTTCTAACAGAACCTGAATTTCAAACGTACCTAAGTCATCAATCTCTTGAATGGGCAGAAAGTCCAATATTTATTAACCCAACTGTAGAAATATTAGAAGACTATTTAGCAAACTTACGTTCTTACTACGAAAATTTCTATGCAAATCAAATTCTAGTTAAAAATGCTTCCACAAAAGATAAATTTTATTGGCTGGCAACTGTTTTATCTGCTGAAGGTTTAGCTACTGTACCTGCAATTGAAAAATTTGAGTTACTTTATAATTTAAGTAAGCAGAATGTAACATTAAACGAACGGAATGGCGGTGAAGCATTAGCACTTAAATTAATTGAGTCATTTACTTTTCCTTCCGTTTCTTCTTCTGATAGAAATGACTTATTAAAAGATTTAGTAAATTTTCATGAATACATAACATTACAAGGAGGAAAAGGACCACATCCTGTAGAATCAAAAACCACACTTTTTGAAATTCTATATAAAGATATTGATGATGACAGGTATTCCAGATATACATTTGGATTTTGGAATTCATATAATAATAGAATGAAGTATATTATATTATTATACAAAACATGGTATTTCTCAACATACAATCCTATATATCCTGATCCTTCTTACACTAAACAATTGAATGAATGTAAAGTATATGAAGAATCGTATTATATGAAGTTAATAGATAATCCAGACCCAAATAACAGCATAAAAGTCCCTAAATATTATAATAACATTACTGCCCCACCTTTTATTATTTATGAAACTGTTGCAGGCAAGCGCAATGGAGCAAAAATTGAAACCTCAACTAATTATAGCTATAAAATGGTTGGCAAATCAATTGAAGTATATGAATATAAAATTGAATCAAGAAAAGGATTTCAAGATCATTATTCAGATCCAGTATTTTATGGCACTTACGAATTTCTACAACCCATTACTGTTATGGGGCTCAAACCTGATTTAGATTTAGTTGAAACGTTTAAAGGTGGAGAAAACTTAGGTGACCAAAAAATTCACTTAATACCGGCTTTCTTATTGCTTTATATGGAAGATTATAGCAACTTAAAAAAAATTGATTTTGGGGTAATGCTTACAGCCGAAATTGCTTTAAACCTTACAGGTATAGGTGCCTTAGCAGATTTACAATACTTAGGGTATCTTTCTAGAATGAGGTTTTTACAAACGGCAGAATCTGTTTTGGCATCAGATGCTGTTTTAAGTTGGAAAGCAATAAGCGGAGTTGTAAATGCTGTTGAATTTACAGCCATTAATGCAATGGCGTTAAATAATTATACAATTAATACAACTAACGATTCTACAACAAAAAAAGTTGCACAAAGAGCCAATGAATATCTTTTTTGGATCACAATGTTTTCAATGTCAGGAAAGCCCGCATTGCAATCAAAAGTCACTAATTCTGCTTTTGAATTAAATAATGTTGTTCAAGAATTTAATGATGCTGGTATTTCTATTTATAGACCAGGAATGACAACGGCTCAAATTCAACAACTTGATCAGGCACTTTTTGTTGTCAAAGATATAGCAGGAAGTAAAGAATTGGTTGTAAACACAATGATTCAAAAACTAGAAGCTTATGGCAACGATGCATCTGAAATTCTGCAAAAATACAGACAAATTGAAAACAGTACCGAAAAATATGCTTTTTATGTAGATCTGGGATTCTTTGAAGATCCGGGAATACGAAAAATATTTAATGTTAATGAAGGTAAAGCAATTGAAAATTGGAGATTATGTTATGCCAATGAAATTACAGCAGAAAGAAAATACATTAGTTTTTTAACAAATGACAAACATGTCGCTGATCTTATAAAATTTTATAAAGAAAAAAATGTCCGTAACATTTTAGAACCAATTGAAATTACTAAGAAACAAAAATTTTTAGATATATTTGGTGATGCAGATTTGATACACTTTAAATCTAATCCTAATATTATAAAGGAATGGGAGAGATATTATGATGATTTGATTGTAAGATCTAATTTTATGTGGTTAGCCAAAGAAAAACAAATACTTTGGTTTGAACATTATCCAAGTTTATCTGCAAACTTAATTAAGGAAATAAAAGCAAAACCTGACATTTTTAAAAATTGGAATAAATTATCTGAAGCTGACAAATTATTACTCAAAAATATTCCTGAGGAATGGATACCATCTGTTTACCAATATAGAGCTTTTTGCTTTATACGAAAATTCAGTCCAATTGAAATACCAAATTCAGTTGTACCTAAACCTAAATCAATGCCAAATGGATATTTACAGGTTTATTTTAAATTTAGAGATAATACTTTTAAATATGTAGTTAGAGCACATACCGAAATACCAGATGTACCATTTGGAGCTGGCCAAGGCAGTGTTTGGAGGGTGGAAAGAACGATTATTAATGATGGGACAATTACAACCTATTCGGAACATTTATGTGGTACAGATTGGATAAGAGGACATTTATATTATGATGCAATAACAAATCAACGATTAGGAACTGCTACTCCACTACAAATAAAAATATTAAATGATAGTCACTTTAAAGTAAAATAATATGCAAAAAATAGATTTATATTCAGAATATATTGGTGAAGTATGTATTGTATTAAATGAAAAAACAAATAATAATTTAGCAATATTTGAAGTAAAGATTCTTCACTTTCATTTTAATGAAATTTTATCATTAATTCCATTGGGTCAATATAGCAAAGACAGCGTCATGTATAACTATTTCAAATGTGAAGGATGGTATGACGAACGATGGGAATGCAAACAAAAAGAAGAATTTAAAAATCAACTTTTGTTAATAGAAAGCAATGTTCCACAAAATTTATTGTCAGCATACAATGCTATTAAACAAATTTGTGCCTCCAGCATTCAAAACAACAACAAATTGTTTATTGAATTAGAATAAAGTTCCGATCGCGCAGATATATTCACGCAACTATAATGGAGATTTGCAACAATAAATAGATGTAATATGTCATATGAATACCAATTAACAGTAACAAGATATTATACACAAAGATATGTAATGATTGGAGTTGGTTCTTCAGATTTAGATCAAGCATCATCTTTATCTGAAATGTCAATAAATGAGATTACAAAGACACTAGCAGAATTAAATGCGGTTATTTCTGGTGGCCTAGAGTATTTAGATTGGGGTACAGATTTGTTTCATGTATTTTCTGAAACAGCAGTATCTCGATATGGAGATTTTGACAAAGTAGAAAGATATGAAGTATCTACGATAGGCTTGAGAGATTTTTTAATAGAACTTAAGAAATTTAAAGAACAATGTCTTGCAGGCGATAGTTATAAAGCCATAGTTGGTGAAGCCTTTGCTGCAATAAAAGCAAATCCATCAAAATACAAAAGATGGTCAACATCAGATACTCATTTTTTAATTACTTTGAATAATATAATTTTTAGTTTAATATTAGAATCTAATGATTTCAATTTAACACAAAGTCAATATGTTGCTCAATTAGAAAGAGAATTTTAACCCCTCGCTTACGCGAGCATCTCGCTCGTGAACGCAAAGTATATAAAAGCTCAAAGACAAAATTGTCTTTGAGCTCCCTTAAAAACATCATTCTTCTTCACAGAAAATGATAATCTAACAAATTCAAAAAATCACATTTTTAAAACCCAATCTGGAACTTACAAATTAAGTTCCCTAACCTTTTATTGGCTTTTCTGAAAGTCAATGATTACCCAAAATATTTTATAAACTCGGTAAAATAAAACTATTGTGACGCCACTAACACAATTTTTAAAACAATCCATTTTGGTTGAAAACATACTAAAATAAGGTATAAAAACATCTTCTCTAAAAGCATAAAATCAACCAGAATAAATTACGGTAACCCCCATAAGCCTTAATAAACGCCTATAAATTTTAAAACCCGTAATAATTAATTAAAAATGAGCACAAATCACAACAGAATCAGAGTGGCAGATTTAGAAACAAATAAATCTAACAAAATTTTAATAACTAACGAAAAAGGTGAACTGGAGTTTAATGATCTAAACAATCTTCAAACCGAAAAATACAACGAACTTGATTGCACAACTGAAGGAAAAGCATTAGACGCAAGACAAGGAAAAGTATTAAAAGATATGATTGATAATGTCTCTCCCGATGAGTTTATTACCAAAACCTCCAAAAGCTTCTTCCATATGTTTTATATAGGCGACATTGACATGGTTGACGTTGATGATAAATCATACTTGAAATTCGAACAAGGAATGACAGGCTTAAAATCCTTAAATATTCAAGATTCAAAAAATTTATATCATGGCCGTGACTTTATTTTAAAAAATGGAAGCTTAACAAATGTTACTATTTTTCATAACTTAGGATCTGGCAATTTTAAATTTAATATACCAGGAGCTAACAATCTAGTTTTAAAACCTGAAGAAAGCGCTCACTTTGTAATGCGTGCTATTAATAACACAAATAACGGAGGATTAATCGATTACATAGGTATCTCAGCAACAGTTGATGCGACTCCATCTGTAAAAGGAACTCTAAAATTAGCAGGAGATTTAGAAGGATCTGCCGATTTTCCTACTGTAAAAGGTTTGAGTGGAAAACTTACGGCTGTTATTGCTACAGATTCAGAAACTCAAATAACGCAAACTGTATCTGAAGACAATAAGATGGTAAGCCGCTCCAAATTATTCAACTGGTGGACATGGATTAAGTCTCAGTCTCAAACTATTTCCGGACCTTGGAATTTTACTAATAAAGTTACATTGGCCGCTGGGAATACAACAACACCATCTCTTTTTATTCCTAATGGCACATTGACCTCAACATTACAAAATGGAGCTATTGAACGTGACAGTTCTGGTAAACTCTGGACAACAAGAAGCGGAGTAAGATATATGCTTACAGAAGATGACGGAAGTTACATTAAAATTATTTTAAATGGTGAACAAAAAATTATTGATACTCCTGCACCTTATATAACGATTAATGATACAAAAGATACGCTTCTTGGAACTTTCAATACAGGAAGTTTATCAAATAGTTTTCTGGGTAAACTAACTATTATGGCAAGTGCTGGTGATGTCACTGCGGGAGGTGGAAGTATTGCTCCAAAAGTCAATAAATTCCAAATTGTAATAAAATTTACCAATGCATTGCTTTCACCTAATTATTCGGGTGCAGGATACATTAGCGAATTAGTTTTAATTGATAATGTTAACAAAACAGGAACTACAGCAAATTTAGCAGGAACGCGAACAGGATGGGATGCAAATTGGGGATTATTCAATGGCTATTATGCCTATGATAGTGTCAATAAATCTAGTTCTAAAAATCTTAATACTGTAACAGCACAGCTTTTCTGCAGAAGAGTAATAGAATTTGATGATGCTGCAAATGTAAACACTAATAATCAAGCAATACGAGCTTATACTGCTATTACATCAACTTTAGTTGAAAGAATTAGAATGTAATTTTAATACTCTTTTTCTACAAAACTTAACTTATCTATATCCACTCTCTTTACAACTCTGTAAAGTCCCAGAACATCAATGTTCAACCACTAAGCAGCTGTTTTTTAAACCTCTTTTTTAGGCTGATCTTTACACTATCAAAAGGAAAATACTGCAAAAAAAAATCAATTTTTCAGCTGCTTTTTTCGAGGCATTATCTAAATCAAAAAATATAGTAAACCTGGTGTATCAAATAATCTATTCATTATTTGAATGCTTCGTTTGGTTTATCAAAACAAGAATTTAATCATGCAAAAACACGAACGAAAATTAAAGTCAAAAACAAATTAGAATATGCCAACTAATCCAATTCCAGCGACTCCAATTCCTACGGCAAGGTATTATCCTCGACTATCTGAGGTAATTACCGTAGATGACTTACCGGAGTTTTTATCCTTTGTAGAAAATGGCTTAAATGACATTTTCAATAAAATTCATTATAAAAATTTACAATATTCAAAAGGATATCGCGGCGACTCGGCTTTTTACAGTCTTGATATTGTAACAAGCGAAAAACTTGCGATTCCATTGCCTTTTGGTTTAGGGCTTGTACTTAATCCCGATTTAGACGGAGATTCGTCTATTTCGTCATTCCCAATTACGTTAGAATATCAGTGGGAAATTTTAGCTTTTCTAAAAACTTTCAGTTCAAGCAATTTTTCTTTTTCAGTAAAAGATTTTTATTCGGTAGGATTACAAGTTTTCCGCATCAGCGAAGAACAAGTTGTGGCTCACATGCTGAATATTTTTGTTGAAGCTGAAGAAGGAAAAACAAAATACGAACAGCTTTTAGAAGATATTAATGATATTGAGAATTTAACTGGAGTACAAAAATTAGAATTCCTAGAAGGAACTGAACAATCCATTAATGCTGTAATCACGCTTATTAAAAACAATCCGGCAATTACAGAATCTGTTTCGCTATTATTATTTGCAACTTATATCTTAAAATCAGATTTAAGCGAAACAAAACAAAAACTACAGGAATTCTACAACATTATTGTTCCAGATGGTATCGAAGCACATATTAAAAGAATTATTACACCAAAGGCAAAAGCAACTTTAGCTTTAAGTGCTGGTATCGAGTTTCCTCAAAACATTTTAAAACCTGTTACAGATAAAGGCGAGGCTCTTCCAGATCCAACAGCAAAATCAATGTTTGTATTTGGTCAGGCACAATTGTATGCTGATACTGAAGAAGGAATTGGGTATCAACTAGAATTAGGAGGATCATTAAAACCATCAGAGTATGCCATGATTGGTAATACTGGTTTAATTCTCCAATTAGATACTTTAAAAGTTGACTTAAGCAAGAAAACCAATATTCCGGAAGCTGATGCAGACGGACGTCCAAATGATTTCGTTGGAGTTTATGCGCGTGCTGTTTCAGTTACCCTGCCATCAAAATGGTTTAACAAAATTGAAGAAAATCCACTAAATACAACGCCAACATTAAAAATTGGTGCTTCTGATTTATTAGTGGGTTCTGGCGGTCTTTCGGGGAATATTTATCTGGAAACAGTTCCAAGTACAAATGGTGCATTCAATTATTTCAACAACAAATTCAATTTTAATTACCCAATCACAATGTTCGAAAAAGATCAAAGTGGTGTGGCAAATAAAAAAGAAATTGCTGATTATGCCTCTTTACTTGTTTTTTTACAGGAATTAAATACTAAAAAAACTCCTTATGCATTTGATTATCCTTTATCGTTAACAACACTTTCTTCGGTAGATTCACCTACTATTGAAGCTTCTACAACTTATATTTTTACAGAGGCTAAAGATTATCAGAACTTTTTACTGGAATTATATGACAATACACTTTGGAAAACAATTGGCTCGTCTAATAAAGGCTTCAAAATTGGTTTCAATAAGTTTGATATTTCATTTAAACAAAACAAAGTAATTGGTTCTAATATTAAGGGTGCCTTAGAAATTGAAAAATTCAAAAAGGGCAACGATCCTTTTAAAATAGATCTTGAAGGTCACTTACAAGATGATGGCGACTTCAACCTTACCGCTTCTTTCCCTAAGGAAAATAAACCGACAGCAAATTTATTTGATCTCGTAAAATTTGACTTTAACAGTTTTGAACTAGGAAAACAAGATGATGACTTTTATATAGGAACTTCATGTCATATTTCTTTTCCTCAAGGCTCTTTAATTGGAAACCTTATGAAAGGTCAGGGCTTTGATGTTGAAAAACTTCGTATTTACAGCGATGGAAATATTGAAGTTGAAGGAGGATCAATTCCTATTCCTATCAGTCTTTCTGTAAATCTTGGACCAGTTCAAATGGCAGTTACCAATATTAGTTTTGGTTCAACCCAAATTAACGGCCGTAAATATAATTTCTGGGGGTTTGACGGAGCCATCAGTATCAATCCGCTTGGAGTTGATGCTCGTGGAGAAGGTGTGAAATTTTACTATCCTACGGATGGCAATGATGAAGACGATCGTAAAGCAAAATCTTTCTTAAGAATTCAAACTATTGAAGTTGACTTAATTATTCCGGGAACAGCTACTGAAGCATCAGCAATGGCAATCATTAATGGTATGATTTCACTTCCTGAACCTGGAAAATCACAGGAATTTATTGGCGAAGTTGGTTTAAAACTGCCAAAAGCAAAAATTTCTGGAGGTGTTGGAATGCGTTTTATGCCAAAATATCCAGCATTCTTAATTGATGCTCATATCGAACTCCCTACTCCTATTCCACTTGGATTCCTTGCTATTTCTGCTTTTAGAGGTTTGCTAGGTTTTAGATATGTGGCCACAAAAGAAGCCGCAGGATTGAAAAAAGATAATTCTTGGTATGAGTTTTACAAAGCTCCAAAACCAGGTATTAATATTAGAAAATTCAGCGGGCCGCCAGATTCTATGCAATACAATTCTCCGTTCTCTATAGGAGCCGGAGCTACTTTTGGAACCGTTGCAGACGGCGGACATGTATTGTCTCTAAGAGCCATGCTTTTATTGTCTCTGCCTACTCTGTTTTATATCGAAGCGGGATTAAATGTTGTTGCCGGACGATTAGGACTTATTGAAGATGATCCTAGTAATCCTCCATTCTTCGCAATGGTTGCCTTTGGCGATGATTCATTAGAACTGGCAGCCGGAGCAGATTTTAGTATTCCGAAAGACAGCGGTGAAATCTTTAAACTTCATGCGTTATTAGAAGCCGGATTCTTCTTTAAAAATCAAAAGCCTTGGTATGTAAACATTGGAACAAAAGAGAATCCTATCCAAGCTGATATATTAACCTTATTTAGTGCTAAAGCCTTTATTATGCTTTCGGCTCAGGGAATTGAAGCCGGTGCCCGATTAGATTTCAATTTAGATAAAAGCTTTGGTCCTGCTAGAGTAAAACTGTGGGCATATCTGGAACTTGGCGGAAAAATTTCGTTCAAACGTCCGCAAATGGGTGGATATATTACGGCCGGCGGTGGTATTCAAATTAAACTTTGGATCATTAATGTGGAGATTGTTTTAGATACTATTTTCTCTGTAGAATCATTCAGACCATTCTTAATTTATGCTAAACTGGAGTTAAGTGTTCGTGTAAAAATTGGTTTTATAAGAGTCCGTAAAAACTTTGTAGTCGAAATTCAATGGGATATTAATCGAATCGTTGATCTTACACCTTACAGCCCGCTGCCTAAAGGAACATTTGGTGATGGAGTTGACAACAGAACTTTAGAAAATGTAAAAGGAGTTCACATGCTTACCAATCAAGCTTTTGCACTCGATTATTTCAAATCAACAGATGACAATGACTATGATCCAAGTAAGTTTTCTAATGGAATGCCTAAAGCAGAACTTATTACACAAGTAATTCCTTTAGATACATACATCGATATTAAAATGGCAAAAGGAGTATTACCAAATCCTGAATTGTCACACAAAATTGGAGGTTATACCGGCGATGCTAAAAACTATACCGATTTTATGCCTCCAAAAGACGATAATCCTAAAACAGCTAAGAAACCACGTCAGGTGAAACATCAATATGCAATTAAATCTATTGATATAAAATCATGGAATGGTTCAGCATGGGAAGATTATTATCCATTTGAAGCTGTAAAAAATATTGATGCAGCAGAAGATTTAAGCAATTTACCTTGGGCACAATGGCAGAAAGCAATTGATCAATATGATAGTATTCGTGTATTAGGAACCAATCCATTTTCATTCTTAAGTGCAGCTGAACCAGGATGGCACGTTCCGGAGCAATTCGGGATTACTTCGTCTAAATTATTCTGTCCTTCTGTGGAAATTGAACCAAAACATACTGATTTCCTTAACAAGAAAATTGGTTTACGTTATTATGTTCCATCTCAACATGAAGCAGATAAAATCAATGGATTGTTTTTTAAATTAATTGGAGAACTTTCAGAAATCACTGAAGATAATACAATTGAAGGTTTAGATTTTATGAGTATTTCGGGACAAACAAACCCGCATGGTTACAATAAATCTTTGTCTTTCAAAAACAATAATCAGTTAGAGGTTATTTTTCCAGATTCAGCAATTGAACCGGTTTTCCAAATAACAACTCAGGCGAAAGAAGTTGTTATAAAAGCCTTTACTGCTATTACTGAAAATAATGCAAAATCAGTTTCGTATAAACCAATTAAACTTAAAAAAACAGATACTGATACAGCCCAATATGATTTAACTTATACTAAAGCTGAATTGTTAAAATGTATAAAATTATTAAGTGAAGAAACTGAACCAATATCAAAAACTAAAATTGATAAAATTGTAATCATTCCTTTATCTACTTATGCAAAACGTATTTATGAAATTAGAAATGAAATAGCCGCTTTATTTAATGAGACATACAGCAGCGAAACGGGTGAAGTTTCTATCTCTTTACCTGGTAATATGACTAAATATAATGAGTTATTAGCTGAATTGGCATCATTAAAAATTAATGCCGGAAATGAGAATCCATCTGTAGGTGCTCCAAATAAATTGACTTTTACCAATTATTATGGATATAAAGGAAAAAATATTTATGCTTTTGATAAAGTAATTAAATTCAATGACACCTACATTATTGCTTTTCATCCGAAAGTTGATACAACGGTTCTGTTACAAGTTGATTCAAAAGGAGCTATTTTAAGAGAACGTTTACTAAACGGAGTGGTTACTTCTATGCAGGTTGTAAATGATAATTTACTAATCACTCAGGCATTGAATGCGAAGCAATGTAAAGTAATTGGAGAAGCTATTGTAGATTTTGATCTTATTATTGGCTGTACATCTCCTATTGCTGCGATGACTATTACGGAGCTTGATGATGAACTAAATTTAAGTTCTGGAGTACAGTATTTAAACAGCTATTCATTAGGATTTAACAAAGTACTGCCTCTTGCAAATAACGAATTGCTTTGGGTTAATGCATTAGAAACCGAAACACAGATTAATTGGGTTAACGGAACCGATCGTGCTCTTATTAAGCGTGTGAAAGTAAATGGAACTGTCATTAAAGTGCTGCAGCATAATACTGCTGAATTTAGTTTAGTTACTAAAGACAAAAAGATTATTCATTTTAATCTTAATACCAGTACAAATGCAATTGAAGTAATGGATACAAAGGTTATTTCTGATCCTTCAGTTTCTGAAATTATTGATGCTGTTATTGCAAACGGAAAAGTTTTAGTTACTGTTAAGTTCTCAAATGAAAAATTTGGTTTAGCTCAAATTACAGGAAATTCATTAGATATTGTAAAACAAGATACGGTTTTTGATTCTCCAATTTATTTATCAAACAGTACTCTGGCAGATAATTCGATTGTTGCTTATAACACGAAGTATTTATTTGTATTTAGTTCAGCATTAGCACTTACAAGATTAATTAAAAGAGGAAGCAATGTAGAAAATGCGTCGATTATCCATCTTCAAAATAAACCTTCTGAAAATGAAATTTTAATGCTTTCATCTAAACCAAAAGAAAAAGGTGTTTATTTTTCATTATTTACAGATCAGTTTGATAATTGTTCTTTATATCCTGAGCAAATTGTTACGATAACAACTTCTGCATCAGCTTTAACAACTGAAATGACAAGTTTTACAACAACTACATTAGTTGAAAAAGTGAATTATGCAAGAGCTCCTAAAAATTCAAAATTAATTTCGGTTAATGAGATGATTTGTTCTAACGGAAATGCTGAAGAAGATCCTGAATTGGATTATACAACTTCAATTCAAAGTGTTGAATGGCTGAGTAAAGAAAGTTATTTCCATAATACAACCATTCCTCAAATCGATGCTGTAGAAGACGATCGAGAAGCAATGAAAACTGCAGTAGAACATACTGTTCAGCCAATTTGGAGACCAAATACAACGTATTGTTTAGACTTCACTTTAACTGACACAGTAGATGACAAAGACACAAAAGATTTTAATTATTTCTATGGATTTAAAACTTTAGGACCAGTAGGTCATTATCCGGTTCCTGATAAACCAGTAAAGCCTAATGAACAGCCGCCAGTTAAAAACGAGTTGACTGAGTTGTCGAAATCGCCATTGACTTCATTAAGACAATATTTAGATTACAATCGCTCTTATCCAAATGCTGATGGAAGTTTATTGCAATCGAAACCTGCGTTTTATGGAAATCAACAATGCAAAGTTTCTTTGTTTTTTACAAATCCTTATGCATATCACATGTTTAAAGATTGGGGACCTTATAATAATGACGTACCTAAAATAAAAGGAAAAATAAATCTTTTTATTAAAGACCCGCTGACTGATTTGCTTATCGAATATCCGTTTAAAAATGAAGAAATAGCATATCCAAAACCAATTGAAACAATTAATGATTGGAAAGACGATAATGATCCTAGAATTCCATTAGGTATTCAATTGATAAACAATATTCTTACTGATAAATCAGCAATGAGATGTAGTTTAACTTGGGGCGATCCTATAAAACCAAAATCATATAGATATGAGGTCAAATTAACTGATTTAAAACCTTCTAAGCTTTATACTGTTTTAGTAAATAACTTTTTTGATGATGAACAGCATGGAAC
Source organism: Flavobacterium sp. FG68 (assembly GCF_057808895.1). Taxonomy (NCBI): domain Bacteria; kingdom Pseudomonadati; phylum Bacteroidota; class Flavobacteriia; order Flavobacteriales; family Flavobacteriaceae; genus Flavobacterium; species Flavobacterium sp. FG68. The sequence goes on along the minus strand of NZ_JBMDIY010000041.1, from coordinate 29,773 downwards.
TACCAGCTTAAGCAAAAACGTATTGGTACATCAATTCGGGTTCCAGACTTCTCGTTACAAAGATTTCAAAGAACAAATTGAAAGTTATTATTTAAGTGAAGATCAATCACAAAGAGCATTGTATGATGTCAAACTGAATGTAGTTCAGGAACAAATTGACAGCCTATATCATTTGGTTTTCGCAGAAAATACGGCTAACGCATTAAGTGATTCAATGGCATCAAAATACCAGCATTCATTTGATCGTGCAATTGAAGGAATCTTAAAAATGTCTCCTCTTGATCCGGCACAAAATACCGAGATCAATAAAATTATCGACACAAATACTGGTAATATCATCGCTCTTTTAATTCGTAATCCGGAGCCATTTAATATTCCTAAAATGCCTTTGGAAGAAATCAAGGATTCAATTGTAGTTGTTGATGAATCACTAAATCCTAAAACTGGATATAAAGTATTGCATTCTAAAGATTATTCACAGGCTTTAATTATGCTAAACAGCAAAATAATTCCAAAGGAAAACCTAAACATTCAGTTTGATTACAGAATGTGGAAAAATGGAGGAACAGCATTAACAGAATCTATTGTCAAGCAAAACATAGAGGTACAACTATCAGAAAATACAAATCTTTAAAAACAAGAAAAAAATGAGTTCTATAAATCTTCAGGAAAGCCAACTCTCTGGCTGCGAAAAATATATAGCAATCGTTGTTGACGAATCGGGTTCGATTAGCTCCAATGAAGCACAGCAAATTAGAGGCGGGCTGACTTCATTTATCAATTCTCACTCCCAAAGCAACATCACACTTTCATTAATCGGAATGTCTAACAGCGATACAGCTGTTAGACCCGATAATGTTATCCAGAAAAAAATTGCAGATAACAAACAGGATTTTTTAAACTGGATCACTTTATTTGGTCAAGGCAGAGTTACTGTTCAGTCTGATTATTGGGCTTCTGGTTTAAATGAAGTCAGGAATCTGGCTGTTACTCCTGATATTGTTTTTGTTGTAACAGATGGTGTTCAGGTAAACAATTCTCAATTCTTAAAAGATATATTCACAGAGTTAAACTTAAAATCGCAGGTTTTTGTTTATGGTGTTACAAGTGAAATTGGAAGCGAAAATGAGTTAACAACTCCGTTAAATACGTTTTTGGGCAGAGAACCAAAATTAAAATCAAATAAACTTACTGCTTTAGATTCAGATTATCTTAGGGTTCCTGATTTCAGCACTTTAGAGATAGAATTAAATCAACTTATTACTGATTTGAATAATGCTCAAACAGGTTGTATTTCGAATGTTAGCATTATTGAAAATAAAATTGTTTACCCAGTTTTAAAGAAAGGCAAAAAAGTAAAGGAAGCAGCCGGAACTTTAACTCTTAGAAACAAAAGCCGTATTCCGCTTACATTAAGTGCAGGAACAAGAATTCATCAAAAAAGCAGTTTAAATGGTTTAATTTTCAGGCTTCAAAATGCTGTTACAATTCCTGGATCGGCTCAGGTTGATGTCGCAATTCAAATTGAAGGCAAACCATTGGCTCTTGGAAATTCTTCGGCTCCAATTTTTCTGGACAACGTTAAAAACAATGCCGGATTCAGCATTAACTTTAATGTCGGTAAAGGATCTGCTGTAATTGATATTGATTCATCAAAAACAAATCTGCAGTCTACTTATTTGCAAATTGCAGCTGCCGGATCGAGAGGAGTTGACAGTACAAAAGGAATTCACCTTCGCTGGATGCTTACTGGAAAATTAGGAGAAAAACATCTTCCAAAAGGAGATTTATATACAGGTGATATATTAAATCACAATAAACCTGATGACTTCGTAAAAGTTTACAGAGCTCCTTACATCAAGAAAACTCATGTTTTAGATTTAAGTGAAAAACCAAATGTTGTTGATAATCAAAAAGCATTATGGATTTATAAACCTCTCAATTCAACAAGATCAATTTATGTCACTTTTCATAATGTAACAAAATATAAATCGGTTAAACTTGCTATAGATCCACTGGTTAATCCTGCTGATTTTATTCAGGCTTATGGGAATAATTTGATCGAAATTGAAAATAAATCTGAATTATTTTTTGCTGCTGAATTAAACTTTTCATCTGTAAACACTTCGAGCAGAGTAAGATTAGAAACGCTATCTGTTGCCGAAAATAATTTTATTGCAGAAAAAAAAGTTTCAAATCGTAAAACGTATTCTTCATCTCAAATAGACAATATTCGTTTGGTTTCTGAAAACGGAAAAAGTATCCGATTGAAAGCTGATAAATGTCTTTTACATTCAATAAGTTTTGAGTTTTACTCAGATTTTATCACGCAGGCAAATACAACTGGAGACTGGACTTTAAAAGGAAAATATGGACTAAGCGATGACGATACTAAAGTTTTTGAACAATTAGAACCAAAGCTGAATGCCGTTCACGGAAAATGGTTAAAGTATAATGAAGACGACTATGTAAATATTGCTAATTATAAGGATAAATGGAATAGGTTGACAATTCCAACTGATGAAAGTGACAAAAACATTAAAGAAATTCTTAATCAATATCTTGAATTAAGTAAAAAAGCTGATAATCCAACTGCATCTGAAATAATCAATTTTGGCGATCTTGATGCGGGAAGAACTTTAACAGAAGAGGAAAAATTAGATGAAGATAAATTCACGAAAATATCTTATCTGGAGCTCTTAAACATTGCAGCAAATGATTATCATATTGCACGTATGTTAGGCTTGGGATGTATTGATATGGATGACGAAGTTTTATCTGGAGAATTTGTTTATCTAACAGAATATACCACTTTGGGTGATTTGGATGGTGCTGGAGCAAAGGAAAGACAGCATCTTTCTATGAGTATTCCAACATCTTTAAATACAGAACGTCAGTCTCTTCCTGTACAATTAAATAAAATTGTTCCGGGATTAAATATGGATTCTAATGAAAGTCAGACTGCAAGCATTACAGATCCGGAAGGATACAGTTTTGATGGAAAGAAAAGATACGTAAGTTTATTTATGGATGATGTCATGGATTATGACGTTAGTAAAGACCATAAAGATTTCTTTAAATCTCCAGAAGAATATGATGGAAGTACTTTTACATTTCCTGTTTACGTAGGAGTTGATTATAAAGTTGAAGAGTTGGATGACAATTGGGTAAAACCGGAATTATCACATGATTTAGAATACAAAAATGTCAATAAAAATCTTGAAGAATCGAATTATGAGTCTGTTCCTATTATTATTCCTGAATCTGGAAAATCGATTATAAATATCCGTCAGAAAGAAGTAGGCGAAAAAAATTATATCTATCAGGGATATGGTATTAATATTTTCTCGAGAGCAACAACCGGAAGACAAATAAGTATTAAATCAGATATTAAACCGGCAAACAATTTAATGCCGCCAAGTAACATCAACTCGCTTTTAATTACAGACGAAAGTCCGTTAATGTTTACTTCAGCTTCTGAACAAGAACGTCTTGGCAAGATTACAGGAACTGATAAAACATTGGTTAGAATATTGTTTGATTATTACTCAGCTCAGGAATTGACAAATTATACGCTTCCTGCAGATATGTCTGCTGAAACAGCAAAAGATGACAAAAACAGCATTTATCCTGATAGTGAAGAAATATTTGCAGATCATTTTAAACTGTATTACAAAGATGGACTACCAGAAGTTGAATATGCTGCTATTGATGACATTATTGATAATGGTACAGATAATTTGACTTCGATTATTAAAATTAAAGAATATAAAGTCTTAAGCAGCGGCCAGGAAATAAAAATCTCATTAACAGAAGACAACAAAGAAAAGTATGATGGAGGAATCCTGACTATTGGAGATCAAAATTATATTGTAAAAAGTATAGAAGTTGTTACCAAAACAGTTGATAATGTTGTGATCTTTGATTATGCACTAATTGAAATCTTGAAAAAAGAAGTCAGTGATAGTGTTCACGCAGATGGAGATGCCACAATAGATTCTGATCAAATTAAATCAATTCAGATGCCTGAAAACAGATTGTGTACTCTTGTACAGAATATGCAGTCATCTTGTAACTGGCATAAACCGGGAATTGATTTTAAAGTTGAATACCCAGCTTATCTTAATGAGATTCATCGTGAAGTTATTCAGCCAAAAAGTGAAAATACAAAAGATTTACAACTGGAAAAAACCAGGGGAATCTTTAAACCTGCAGTAATTGAAAGAGTTTTGGAAAAAACTTATGAAATGAATGCGGATGGATCATATAAATTAGATGTAAACGAGGATCCTATTCCGCTAGCTGTAGGTGAAGACTTAATAAAAAAACACCTAGGATTATACAAAATAACTTTCCCAGGTTTTCATTTACCTCAACATCCTCAATTCAAAACCGGAAACGAAAATTCTGTAGAATGGTCTAATGGTATTGTTCGTTTGTTTAGAAAAAGTGCTGTGAAAGCCGGAAGTACAATTCACGTAGAATCACGAAAAGAATTTAAAGTTGTTCGAACAGAAAATATTGGTGAAACAGGTGACTTAGTTTTATATATTAATGATACCGATTTCAAATTAGGAGATTATGTGAATCAGATAATGGATGATAAATACAATGAAATCATTATCGGACAGCAAGACGTAAACTACTATCCTAGTTATAAAGTTTACCTGTACGCAGATGCGGCATCTGGAATTAATGAACAAAATATTCAGCCAAGAGCAAATGAAAGTACGCACTACTCTATTTTCGGAATCAGCACACGTGCTGTAAGACCAAATTTGAAATACAAATCAAAGATTAGTATCCCTAGTCCGATGTATGCTGTTAAAATTGAAAAACCGGTAAAACCTGAAGAGATTAAATGTGATAGTTATTATGCTACAAGACCTGATTTTTATAATCGTTCGACTTTCACTTTTACTACAAAATATGAAGACAGCCGTAAACCTTATGGCGCATTGCATTACAGAGCTAATGAAGAAAGCTTCTTAAATGTTTTGTATGAAAGAGAAACTATAAAAACGATTCGTGAAGAACTACAAAAACTTGGTGGAAATGATGAAGTTAATTTTAGAGACAGATGGAAAAACTTTTTAAACTTTAATGAGCTTGAAACAGATGGTCATTATAAAATTTTTCCGGAAAATGATCCTGAAGGCTTTGCTTTCCCATTACCGGATAATGAAGAATTAAAAAATCTAATTAACGATTTTATTAAATGGCATAATGAAACACTACCTGGAACAATAGACGATGAAGTAGAAATCACATCGATATCAGCGTTAAATCAAGTTATAATCTCTAAAGGAGTTGAAAATCCTGTTTTGGCTGTCCATTTTATTGAAGAAGCTATTCAATCCGCTTTTGTTCCCTTAACGGAAGTGCCAGTTATTTATGAACACATTAAAGGAGCAGAATATACTCCAACTAATAAAAAGCAAACTATTAAAGATAAAAATGGTCATGCCTTAAAACCAACTGACACAGATTTTGATATTGCTCCAATGATGAAAATCGTAAACGAAACTGATAATATTACACAGTTTACAGATTTTAATCTTGATGGAAATTCGCAGAGCATTTATTTCTACGCTGTTCGTGAAATGGACATTAAAATGAATTTTAGCCAATTTAGTGATCTTTTAGGGCCTGTAAAATTAGTTTCTTCAACTCCGCCTAGAATGCCGGAAATCAAGAGAATTATGCCAATTCTTGAAAATCAGGTTTTAGGGATTAAGCCGGCTATTCAGTTTGAATTAAATGCTTATCTCCCGACATCCAACATTAAGAAAATTAATATCTACCGTGCTAAATCAATGCAGGATGCACAATCGATAAGAACAATGACTCCGGTTAAAGAAGTTTTAATTGATGAAGAAACTTTGTCTAATGAATTTGATAATGTCTGGACGGTTTATGATGAATTTGAAGATCTGGAATCTGTTCCATTTGGAGATGGTCTTTTTTACCGAGTTACAGTTTCAAGAGAAATCGAATATGAAGATTCTAGTTCGACTGACTTAAACCGAATTGTTAATATTGATTATGCTCCTTCGCAGCCATCAAAAATTACGGCAACTATAATTGCAGATAATGTTTCGCCAGAATCTCCAGTATTAGAAGCTTCGGGAATCGAAACCGGAACAAACGGAGAAATCTTTAAACCAGTCATTTTTAGCTGGGGAAAAACAGTTCATAACGGTAAATATCATTTGTATAAAATGAATAATCAAGGCAACTGGGAAAAAATTCACGAGAAAGCATCTAATGAAATTATTGTGAATTTACCTCTGCAGGAAACTAAACTGGGAACAGATGAATTAGTTATCAAAAATGAAGATGGTGAAAGAATTTATCATCACTTCAAAGTAATTTCTGAAAACTCATCAGGTATGTTCAGCAGCGAAGAAAAAATTCTAACTCTTTAAACCAATAAATACCAATGACTAACCTCATTGGTATTTAAATCAGGTTTTACTCAACAAACATTTAAAGCAAGAAATAAAATTAAATAACATGGCAACAAGCAGAAATGACTTTCACAGCAAATTCAATAATGGAGATATTCCATCACATGCTGATTTCGTCGAAATTTTTGACAATTTCGTTCACAAACAAGATGACAAAGCCGATTTTCAAATGGTTGAAACTGGTACATCTAACGAACATTATATTACTCCCGCACTTTTAAGATCAGTTTTTCAAAATTCAGGAATTATTTCCGGTAACTGTTACTTCCCTTTAAAAGAATATCGAGATGATTATACCGGCTCATTAATTGAATTAGAATATCCGCCTATTGAAAACAGTGTTAAAGTATTCAAAAACGGACAATTATTAGGGGAAGATGAAGATTATGTATTAGACTATGATCATGCAAAAATTAGTTTCCCTGAGGGAATTATCGACAGAAATATTGAAATAAATTATTGGTATCAGAATATGAATCCAATTTTGGAAGATTCTGATTCAATGTATGGAAAATCTTCTATTCCGTTTAAAGAAAATTTTAATGCCGATGATTTTAGCAGTGATACTATTGTGCTGCAAAACAAACCTCTAAAATACAGTGTAAAAATTTACAAAAATGGGCAGTTACTTAGAGAAGATAAAGACTATTCAATAGTTGACGGCACTAATGTCATTACGTTTTCTGAAGTTATAAGCAACCGTAATATTGAAGTAGATTATTGGTTTGCAAGTTCAATATCATTAAATGATCAACAATTAAAATCAAAATATGTTGATTTAAAAACAAATCAAACTATTGATGGAAATAAAACTTTTACCGGAGATACGCAAAGTAAAAGTTTCATTAAAACTGGCGGTGCTTCTAACGAATATCTTATGGCAGATGGCTCGGTTTCTACCTCTACAGCTTCTGATTATGATGCAGGACATTCTGGTTTTGATATGTTAACAACAAGCGGTTATCAAAAACTTAGTAACGGGTTAATATTACAATGGGCTTATTTAACATCGGGCAGTGTAAGCTACAGTTTTCCTCTTGCCTGGCCAGTGGGAGCTTTTAGTGTGGTCTTATCTACTATTAGAGATTCTTCTGGGAATAAAGGTTTTAATCATGTCGCTAATCTTTCAAAAACATCATATCAGGCGATTATTGACGGTAACTATGGTTACATGTTTGCAATTGGACGCTAATCTAAAATTTAAAATAAAAAAATTATGTATAAAGGAACATACAACGAAGATGGAGAATACACAGGCTTTTATGTTGAAGGGATTCATGAAAATATTCCACAGCCAAATATTGAATTAACTACAGAAGAATGGCAGCAAGCGTTATCTAAAAATTACAAGGTAATTGATGGAAAACATACCTTTTCTGCTTTCGTACAGAACGAGGATACTATTTTAGAAAATCTAAGAACAACCAGAGATACATTGTTAACTGATAGTGACTGGACTCAACTAGGTGATTCTCCTCTTTCAAAACAGAAAAAAACAGAATGGAAAAATTACAGACAAGCATTAAGGGATTTAACTAGTCTCGATGACTTAACGTCTATTGTCTGGCCTACACAACCATCATAATAAAAACAATTGTTCAATGACTTTCTAATGGTTTTTAGAAAACAAAAGACAACATTATTATTTATTAAAACATAATGTATGGAAGAAAATACAACATATAAACCTTTTAATTATTTAGATAATTATACTCCTATAGAAGGTGAGGTGGTTTTTTATAATACAGAAAAAACATTAGCGGTTAAAAAGAATGATTGTTCTAAAGAAACAGCTGGAAATCTGGTCACTTTAACTGCAAGTGCCAATAAATTTATATCAACTGAAAGTATAGCCGATGCAAATGAACAAGCTGAATCATGGCTTAGAGCGAATGTACAGGCTTATGCAAACAATGAAGGGATTTGCAGTATTAGAGAAACAGCTTGGCGTGGTGTGAATCCTTCGTGCGTAATTGAACCACCAACAACCTTACAGCCTTTCGACTACATGGTTATAAGATACAAATGGGCTTTAGGTGCAGGGAAAGATCTTGACACTTTTACCGGATTTGTTAACACAGGAACTCCTTGGGATAATAAATATATGGGATATGGTCATGGCCAAGGAACTGAGTTACCAAACTACAGCAATATCTCGCAATCTTATATTATGTATGCTGGAGACAATCAAGAAAACAACGGCGTTGAGGCCTGCTTAATTAATTTCGACAAATTGTCATCTGATAATATTTCTTTAAAATCGATTCCGGTTAGAATGGCTGCTGCTTGGTTTGGTCAATTTGGAAGTGGAAATATAGATATTGAGATAACGACTTTTTCAGGAGGAACTATGGAAAAACTAGGATTTGATTTTATTAACATAGACGGCTCTCAAATACAACAGTTGAATTTTTCGAAAAAGATTCCTTATCCACCTAAGTGGGTAAAAGATGTAAATGAGGTTACAAACATTGGATATATAACATATAATGTAGACTCTTCAACAGCAAAAGTCGTAATAACTTATTAAATAACATGGCAAATACAGGATATAAATCTTTTACTTTATTAGAAAGATACTATAAAGACGATGGTTCTTCTACGGGAGATACAAAACCAAATGTGCTAACAGATCCGGATTATATTGCACCAATTTTTGACACAACAAGCTGTCCTCAAGATGTACGATATTATAACACAGAACAAACTAAAACTATAACAAAAAATGATTGCTCAGCAGGTGAAGCCGGATCAGAAGTAACACTTACCGCTTATGTAAATCAGTTCGTATCTGATATTAGTATTACTGACGCAAATAATCAAGCCATTGCCTGGCTGGAAGAAAATGCACAAGTTTATGCCAATAATTTAGGGACGTGTATACTTAATATCCCGGTTATTTCCAGCACTATTTCAAGTGATGGAATGACTATAAATTTATCATGGATTGTTCCACATGATGATGTAAGAATTACAGGATATCAATTATATAGAACTCTTGATTTAAATGGTGATTGGTTACCATACAGATCTATAAATATTCCAGATCTAAAATCATTTTCAGATACCTCATTAGCAGCCAATACTACTTATTATTATAAGGTTGCAACAAGAAGCGCAGCTGGTTTATCAACCCCAAGTAATATAACTTCTCAAACTACAGGCGATAATTCTACAGGAGGACCAGGTGGCGGCGGCGGAAGCTGTTTCGTTGAAGGCACATTGATTACGCTTCCAGATGGTTCTAAAAAAGCTATTGAGGAATTGCATCTGGAACAACTGCTTCTTTCTGCCGAAATTGAAACATTAATTGATACCAATAATGCTAATGAGTTATATAAATGGTCTTCTGCTTCCTTGTTGGAAAGAAGAATAACATCGCCAATTACTAAATTAACGCAGAAAGATGCTTATAAAACAATAATTGTAAACGACGGATTGTTAGAGGCTACTCCAACTCACTTACAGCTTATTCAACGCGATAGTTTGTGGAGATTTATCTCTCTTGGAGATATTCAGGTTGGAGATAATTTGTACTCTATTAATAGTGAAATTATTCCGGTTACATCAGTTAGAATTAATTTAGAGAAAAGAAAAATTTTCCCTTTAACATTAAATCCATTTCATACCTATTTCGCAAATGGAATTTTAACTCATAATTATAAAGAGGGAGAAAATCCAAATCCATAAATTAAAATTGGATTTATAGAGTCTAAAAATAATTTACTTTTTTAAATCTCTGTGATTTAAATCGAATTTTGGCAACGGAAATATCAAACAAATCCAGCTTTAATCAATTTGGGTTCAAATTTTTTAAGCTGGATTCTAAAGAAATAATAAAAATTAATTCAATCAATCATAAAAGTGGATACAAATTATAACAGAATAAAAGTAGCTGATTTAGAAAAAAATGAACGTGACAAAATCTTAACAACAAATTCTAATGGTGAATTAGAATTTAGCGATGTTAATAATATCAAAACTGATAGTTACAATGCGTTGGATTATGTTCAGGATGGTAAATCATTAGATGCCAGGCAAGGTAAAGTTTTGAAAGATTTGATAGATATTGGATTAAAACCACAAATTACTATTAATACTGGCGCTAATAATATAACTACTGATACTGTTGATGCAGCTGGCTTACAGCAGCATGGTCGAAATGTAATTATTAATAATGGTTTAAATCCTATAAATATTACTGTAAAGGGAGGAATTAATAATATTATAACATATACCAAATTTGGTACTGGAGAAATTTCATTTGTACAGGGTCAAGGCCGAACATTAACTCAAGTTGATGGAACTGCTCTCTTAAATGGAGCTGTTGGAAGTACAGCCACATTGGTAAGTATAGGAACAATAGATTTATTAAGAATATCAAATGCATAAAGGATGAACCCTATAATCTATAACGAATTTGGGAGACAGCACTTCACTAAACTAACTCCTACACAATTATCTGGTTCAATAAAATATATAGGCTCCGTTTTAGCACCTAATGGTTGTATATATTATATACCAGGTGGAGCAAGTCAGGTACTAAAATTCAATCCAATTTCTGGAGTCATGACATTAATAGGTAGTTCTTATGGTGTTACATCAGATCATAAATGGGTTGGGGGTACACTTGCACCAAATGGAAAAATATACTGTGCTCCACAATCGGTAGCAAGTGTAACAAAAATACTCGTGATAAACCCTTCAAATGATACAACAGAATTATTGGATAAAGTTACCGGTATTTCTTACAGCGGTGGGGTATTAGCACCAAATGGTAATATTTATTTTATACCAACTTCTAATTCAAGAGTGTTAAAGCTGGATCCCAGTACAGGAATTACTTCATTAATTGGCAATACATATTCTGGATCAATCTCAAATTGGTATGGAGGAGCATTAGCTTTCAATGGAAAAATATATTGTGCTCCTTTAAATAATGATAAAATTTTAGAAATCAATCCTGCTAATGATACAACAACGCTAGTAGGAAATTCTTTATCAGGAACTGGGAAATATTCTGGAGCTGTTTTAGCCCCAAATGGAAAATTATATTTTACACCATATACTGGAGCTGATCAAATTTTAGAATTTAATCCTAATACGGGTATCAGTGCCTTAATTGGATCAACATATAGTTACGCACAAAAATGGCTTGGTGGTGGAATTATTGGCCTAAACGGTAAAATTTACTTTATCCCGGCCAAAATAGGTAAGGTTTTAGAATTAGACACATTAACTAATACAACAAAACTAATAGGTAATAATTATGGTACATCTACATTAAAATGGACAACTGGTAATTTAGCTTCTAATGGGAAAATTTATTCCGGAATGTATAATTCTAATCAAATGTTAGAAGTCTACAATATCAATAAAACAAATATAATGATGGCAGATGCTCAAATACCTACTGATTTGTCCCAATTAGCCACATCAAATTATAACAAATACTATAATAAGTTTTAATGACTGTTAACTAATTGCTCTAATATTACCCGTTATGAGATAATGAATAATTTAAAAACAATAACTCCTTAATTAAAAAAATATAAGATGAATACAAATTATAACAGAATCAAAGTAGCTGATTTAGAAAAAAATGAACGTGACAAAATCTTAACAACAAATTCTAATGGTGAATTAGAATTTAGTGATGTTAATAATATCAAAACTGATAGTTACAATGCGTTAGATTATACACAAGAAGGCAAAGCTCTAGATGCCCGACAAGGTAAAGTTTTAAAAGACTTAATTGATAACATTAAAGACACTCTTAAAGCTTATTTTGATACACTGTATTTAGGAATTTCCAATGATCAAAATGTATCTGGAATTAAAACATTTCTTGCTGGTAAACTAGGAATAAGAAATGTTGCTAATACTTTTACTTCATTTTTTACAAATGCAAATACAGCATCAAGAACTTATACTTTACCAAACAAAGATGGTATTGTAGCAATGACATCTGACATCTCCCCAAATATTGTAACCACTGGCAGCCAAAATTCTATCCCAAAGTACGGCTTATATGGTGCAACCTTAGGTAATAGTAGAATTGCAGACACAGGTTCAAAAATCGTAGTTGATAATTACAATACTGCAGAATTAGATTTACAATTTAATTCAATTAAAAATTCTAATGTAATAGGATCAGAAACAGCCACTTCAGGTTTTAATGGAACCGATTTTATTGTTAAAGGAGGCAGTACAAGCAATTCTCAGACACAATTAATAATTAAAAAAATGGGGGCAGGATTACCTGCTACTGCTACCTCAATTTTTTCATCTAATTATTCAGATAATGTATATGCATGTGCAGGAACAGTTATGTATAAGTTTGATAGAGTGACAGGCTCGTTTTCAATTTATGCTACTGGCCTTATCACTGGTAATAGTATATGGGGAGGATGTGAATCTCCTACTGGTGATGTTTATTATATTAATCAAGCAAGGAATATTTATAAACAAACGAACGGAACTGGTGCTTTTGTTTTATATGCTTCCTTACCGGCTGGATTTTATGGAACTGGAATTACTATAACGCCTAACAAAGATATTTACGCATGTACATTTTCGGGTAAAATCTATAAACAGACAAATAGTACTGGCTCTTTTATCGACATTGGCGAACCTTCTCGTAATTATATGTCATTGACTTCTGATTTAAATAATAATATCTATATCGCAGAAGGAGGGAATAATTCTATGGGCGGCGGTAACGGATATATGTACAAGCAAACCAATAGTACTGGAGTTTTTACTCAAATGGACAGTACTTTTCAATCTTGGAACGGAATTGTTTGGGATAGAATTACTGGAGACTTGTATTGTTCGTCTGGAACTGGTGTATATAAATTTACAGGTGGTTCAGGTTCTGCTATAAGTCTGGGTGTTTCTTTTGGGTTCGCTGGTTCAACTTTAGCAATTTGTAAAACGATATTGTTTACTACGTGGATAAATGCTTCAACAGGTTTACAGGATATTTATTGCTTGTATGTTAATTCAATTGGTCTTCCTGATTTGAATGGAGGAATCTTAAAACAAAAAGCAGGCATTGGAAAAGGTGCTGGTCAATCAAGAATTCAATTTATAACAGGCCAAAAAACAGCATCGGGAACAAATTTACAAAACGAAATATTAAGATGTTACATTGATGAAAATGGCTACTTAGTTTGGTTAAACATGCCAACTTATGCAGATAACTCTACAGCCATTGCTGCAGGTCTTCCAGTAGGATGTGAATACAAAACAGCAACAGGAGATCGTAAAATTGTTTATTAGTTTCTTTTGAATATTTTTTATCATCTTAACAGGAACGTCAGCAATTAAACAATTGCTGATGCAAGAATTTAGATGATATTTAATTCTATAAACCTTCATATCAATTAAAAAAATAATTTAATCTCAATAAATAAAACAAAAATGAGTACAAAATATAACAGAATAAAAGTAGCGGATTTAGAAAAAAATGAGCGAGATAAAATTTTAACTACTAATGACAATGGCGAATTAGAATTTAAAGATATTGAGAGTGTAAAAACTCAAAACTATAATGCTTTGGACTACAATGTCGAAGGAAAAGCATTAGACGCCAGGCAAGGAAAAGTTTTAAAAGATCTTGTTGATAGTAAGCAATCAACTTTAGTTGCCGGAACAAATATTACAATTTCAGGCAATACCATTAGCTCTACAGGAGGTGTCGCCAGCGATGCTACTATAACATCTAAAGGAGTTGTCCAGTTAAAAGGTGATTTAGGAGGAACAGCTTCACTACCAACCACTCCTACAGCTATTCATATTACAGGAGATGAAACTTTCACGGGAACTAAAACCTCTTTGATTACAGGAAGTGGAAATGGAATAGTTTCAAATGTAACTACTGGAACTGGGTTAAATTTTGTTGGTCAAAATAATGGAACAAATACTTTTACAGTAAATCAAACCGGCGCAGTTACGGCTAATTCATTTATTAAAGCATCTGGAACAGCATCTCAATTTTTAAAAGCAAATGGAACAGTTGACTCTACTACGTATGCACCTATTTCTGCACCAACTTTTACAGGCATTCCAAAAGCACCAACTGCAGCTGCTGGAACAAATACTACCCAAATAGCAACAACAGCTTTTGTTTTAGCTAATGCAACCACTACAGAGGCATCAACTACAGCATTTGGCAAGATTAGATTAACAGGTGACTTAGGTGGTACTGCAGGAGCAGTTACAACACCAACATCTTTACACATAACTGGAAATGAATCATTTACAGGTGTTAAAACTTGCATAAACCCAGGCCCATACCAAACTGCAGGAATGACATTTATAAACAATTCTTCAAGCGGGCAGGTTTTTGAAGTTACAAATAACGCTAGTAGTTTAGGGATGGTTTTGTCAAATAATAGTGATGGATATGGAATATATGCTACAAATTCTAGTTCGGGAATTGGTATGTATATGAATAATACAAATGATGGTCCTGGAATCTTAGTTCATAGTGGTTTTGGCGTAGGTGGAATAAAAAACGGAAATGGCATAGTTGTAAGCAATGTTGGAACTGGTGCCGGTATTTATGCTCATTGTGGTGGTGATAACGGAAACAGCATCTATATTAGTGCTGGGCAAGGTAAGCAGACTAGTATGTGTAATGGTTTAGTCTGCGATAATTTCACTCAAGGAGATGCCATAATCGCTAATGCGGCTTATGAATATGCAACTGGATATAATTATGTAGGTCAAAATAGTGGCATCAACACTTTTACTGTAAACAAACAAGGGGATATTGTGGGAAATTCATTTAAAATAAATACACTGAATACACCTCCTGCAAGTGCAAATTCTCTTGGAACACAAGGTGAAATTAGATATACTACAAATTATATTTATTTATGTATATCAACTAACACTTGGGTTAGAGCTCCTCTCTCTACATGGTAATTTAAATCATATTATTATAACAAATCGAAAATCTCAACTTCCAAATCAGAAGTTGGGATTTTTTATTTAAAATTCTCTACTAAATATGCAAATTACAAAAGCTAATACTATCCAAAAAACAATTAAATTTGGAGACCTTAAATCACCTAATTAATTATGAATTCAAAAAGAAATTCTTATTTATCCGCCTTACTAATGATACTTTTTTTCGTATCATTTTCCTATTCACAAAATACAGCTTCAAAAACAGAAAACAAATCAAAATTATTTGAAGAAACCGCAACAGATAGTGACTACTTAATGTCTATTGAAAAAGCCGGAGATGTTTTGCAATCGGCTGCTAATGATGCCGAATTCGAAGGAAACACTTTTCACTTGTTTGGAGAAATTAAACGAACCGAAAGTAAACTCGATTTAATATTAGCAAGTTTAAAAGGTGCTAATCCAAACGTGCGAAATCAGCAAATGTATCGTATTGTTTTAAAAGAAATCGAACAGGAATTAAATGATCAAAATAAAGCGATAGATCACCGAAATGCAAATCTTGAAAAAATTAAAAGTAAAATTCTTGATCTGCGTAAAGACAAAACTCTATTTACACTTATAAAAGATACTATCCGCAGAAAACAATTTAAAACAGAATTAGCCAATCTTAAAAAAAGATATCTAAAAACGGACAGCCTGATGACGAAAAATCAGGAAGTTTTAAATCTCAAAAAAAGACTGACAGTAGAACACAAAATAGCTGTTTCAAACGCTTTAACCACTGTAGAAACAAAGCTCGAAAAATCTGGAATAAGTATTCTTAAGAAAGAATATCCATCATTATGGAGTACTGATACTACAGCAAAAAAAGTAGTATCGCACAACATTAAAGCAAAAGTTATAATTGAAGAAAATGTAGCTGCTTATTATTTAAGCTACAAAGCCGGCGGATTAATTACATTATGTTTCTTTATGGGACTTTTGGCCTGGTATATTTCACGTAACTTGAAGTACTTAAAATCTAACGGTCATGCCGAAAATCTTTCTCTTTTTAATTTTAAATATTTAAACAGAGGTGTTATTTTACCTGTAATTGTTATAGGCTTAAACATTGCTATAGTTACAAATTTATATGCTCCAGCCCTATTTTTAGAACTGCTTCAGTTAGGTTCTTTAGGTGTGCTTACAATTTTATTTAAGAACGATTGGTCTGGAAAATCAATGCGCAACTGGCTATTACTTTTCGGATTATTTTTTGCCCTTTGTTTTCTGGATCTTTTCATTGAAGTTGGATTGTTTCAACGCTGTTCTTTTATCATCATAAATATTCTGGGAATACGATATGGTTTAGTTCAAATAAAAAGTTTAAAAGATCAATTGTATATCAAAGGATTTTTTAAATGGGCCAGCATTATTTTTATCGGATTAAATGGATTATCAATACTTTATAATATTTTCGGAAGAGTTTCGCTTTCAAATATGTTGAGCTTAACTGCTTTTATTTCGCTGACGCAGATTGTTGCTTTAAGTGTTCTTTTAAAAATAATTCTGGAAATAATCCTTTTACAGATTTACACAACACGTATAAAACGCGGAATCGAAAAAATATTTGATTACGAAAATGTATCTGATACATTAAAAAAACCATTTATCATAATAATCAGCTATATGTGGCTCGTTGTAATCGCTTCTAATCTAAACATTTGGGAATCATTACGTACTTCTCTTGGAAATTTACTAAGCCGTCCAAATACGATTGGAAGTATCACTTTCACTTTAGGAAATATTGTATTGTTTTTTATCATTGTCTGGGCTGCGCATTTACTACAGAATTATGTTGCTTACTTTTTTGGAGAAATTGAAGATGAAAACGAAGAAAACGTCAATAAAAGGCAGCATTCTAAATTATTAATTACCAGACTTATCGTTTTGATTGTGGGGTATCTTTTAGCCGTTGCCGCTTCAGGTATGCCTTTAGACAAACTGAGTATTCTTTTAGGAGCATTAGGTGTCGGTGTTGGGCTTGGGCTTCAAAATGTTGTTAACAACTTCGTTTCGGGAATTATTTTGATTTTTGATAAACCTATTCAAATTGGAGATGTAATTGATATTAGTTCAGAATCTGGAAGAGTAAAATCAATGGGATTAAGAACAACCAAAATCAATGCTCCAAATGGTGCCGAAATCATTATTCCAAATGGTAATCTACTATCTCAAAACATTACCAATTGGACTTATACTGATAATTTTAAACTGGTTGATATTTCAATTGAAATTAGCGGCGATGCAACTCCCGAAGATATAAATACAACTATTTTAAGTTCCCTTGAAAGCCTTCCTTTAGTAAATAATACCAAACCATCTCAGATTTATTACAATTCTATTTCTGATGGAAAATTCAAAATACAGATTAAATTCTGGTGCAGTATTTACAGAACCGAAGAAACTATAAGTACAGCTAAACAAGTTTTGTTTAGCAACTTTAAAGCAAAAGGGTTGACTTTTTCGACTTAGAAATTTAGATAGGAAAAATGGTTTGAATTACGCATAAGTTTTTCAAACCATTTTTTTATTGTAAAAATTTAATTTTCTTTATTCTTCAAATTAAAAAAAGATAATGGATTTTCTAGAAATAATATTCGGCAGATATCTCCTCGAAGTCTTAGGGGCATTTACAAGACATCTTTGTGTTCACGAGCGAGACCCTCGCCGCCAGCAGGGAAAATCAAGAAAAAAATGGAATTACGAGAAAAGATAATAAAGGTTTTAGATTACGAACCAAAAGTTCTACATCAAATATTCCTGTAAAAGCACCCAAAGTATATGCATGCAAAAACATAAAGAAATGAATAAGTTATTTACATTAATAATATTAGTTTTCAGCGCTTTTGCCTGTAGCAAAGCGAAAGAAACAAAAGAAACAAGCATTAATAAAATAGTGATACACTCAGTAAATCTAGATATTGATACGGGTTCTGACGTTAGTTGTCAAGATTTCAACTTAACTTTTGGCAGTCATGTAAAAGATAAATGAATAGAAGATAAATCAATTTTGACAGAGCTTGAAAATCTCTTAAAAGAGACAAAAAAAATTAAAAAAAAATAAGTCTGTAGATGTAAGAAGAAAAATCGTTATCTATTATAAAGATAAAACAGTAGACACCTTATGTGCTGGCAGATTTAATATTTTAGTTAATAATCAATTATTAGAAGAGAATACAGATCTATTAAATTTTGTACTTGATTTGTAGAACATATTTTATATTGACAAAAAAAGAGACCAAGGTCTCTTTTTTACTTATATTTTTTAGAAATTATTTCCCATTCAATAACTTCTCCAAATAAGCATTTTTCTCTTTCTCCGCTTCTAACAAACGCTCATAAAGTTTTTTATTTTCCTCATAAACTTCAACCAATTTATCAAGTGGATTAAAAGTGCAATGATTATTATTTCCAAAATGACTATTATTTACAGCTTCATTAAAACTATTAAAGTAATTAATAGCCGCTTCGTCCGAAAAATTTTTAATTGCATCCACAGTTATGCCAAGAGCTTTTGCCACTTCTGCAAGTTTATCATCGTCGATAGTTTCACTGTTTTCCATAGCAGAAACTGCTTGTTGATTTGTTCCTAAAGCCTGAGCCAAAGCTTCCTGCTTCATATCTCTTAATTCACGAATACGGCTTATTTTTCGCCCTATATGGTTTGGTTTCGTTAATGTGCTCATAATTCAAAGGTAATAATTAGGGATAAAAAATAATGCAATCTGTAAAAAACATATTTATTTCTGTAGGATACAGATCAAAATGATTCAATACCTAAAACAGTCTTATTTAATTGCATGCATAAAAACAAAAATACAATTTTTCGGACAAGTATAAATTAAAAATTCAAGTCCTGTAAAAGAGTAAAAATCCTTTTAATAAATACCCGCCAAAAAGAAATTTTAAAAAAATTAAAAGCCAAACAAGGATTATGGAAAAAGAAACAGAAAACTTAGAAGATCTCAAAAATTTAACTGCGGGATTTTTAAGTACATTAAAACCTGCTAGTGATAAAAAAGACATTTATACTGCCGAAATCAAATTTCTAAATTATTACGAACTAGGCTGTGTAATTACTAATATGCTAAAATTATGCATTTTGGCAATTGATCAAGAAACTCATAAAATTACAGAAACAGATAAAAATTCATCAATTAATTTCGGTCTTATTTTAGAGGTTGCATTTCAGCTTTTTCCAATGGATGAATTTGAACTTTTAAGTAATATCAGCCAGAAAGCTAAATACTAATTCTGAAACAACGCCAACAGTATAAACAAAAAGCCGCTTAATTAGAAAAGCGGCTTTCTGTTATAGTATTTTTTAATTTATTTTGAACTTTCCAGAGTCTCTAACCTCTTATTTTGTTCATCGATAATCTTCATTAACTTTTCAGTATTTTTTTGCTGTTCAATAGCATACAAAGTCAATTCTTCTACTTTCTTTAAAAGAATCATATTTATTTCAGAAACATTAATTCCGTTCTTTTCGAATTCTTGTGCTGATGGAATTTCAGGTAAATGACTATTCTCTTTTATATAATATTCAACTTCCTGAAGGCTTTTTAATTTATAATCATTCGCAAAAACATAATCTGGTGCAGGAACATTTAAATCAACTTTTACTTCTTTGGAATGGATTGTTCCGTTAACTGCAAGTTTTGCATCTGGATTTTCAGTTCCTATTCCAACATTTCCGGCAGCATTCCAAATGCTTCCTCCAGATAAATAGACATTTCCTTTAAATCTATTTTGATACGGAATTTCAACTGTTTTTGTCCCTGTCATTGCTTCATCTACAACCGTCCATCCTTGAAACCAACTACTTGTTTCTGAAATTCCCTGAGCATAGGCACTAACAGTAAATCTTTGAAAATATGACTTATCATTTATAAAAATAACCACCTTTCCATTTTCAATAGATAAGTAAACAGGTGGTGTGTAACTTCCTGCTGAAGACATTTTTGGTGTATGAAAATAAAAATTTGATGGATCATT
Organism: Flavobacterium sp. FG68; assembly: GCF_057808895.1. NCBI lineage: Bacteria > Pseudomonadati > Bacteroidota > Flavobacteriia > Flavobacteriales > Flavobacteriaceae > Flavobacterium > Flavobacterium sp. FG68. The sequence goes on along the minus strand of NZ_JBMDIY010000041.1, from coordinate 9,344 downwards.
AAAATTACCGCCTGTTGAATAAGTATAATAAACAATCGTTAGATTTATTGTCTCTGCCGTTTGGTAATTAAAGCCTGTAATAGTTATCGTGGGCATTTGACTTGCTGGAACAAAAGGTAAATTCGTTTTTATTTTTACTCCATTCACAGGGGTTCCATTGATTGAATAATTAGCTATATTATTATAATTCTGTGCATTACTAATACTTGCAAAAAGCAATATTAGAATTAGGTAGTACTTTTTCATAGGCTTTTTAGTTAATTACTTTTAATCTGTGATTTCAATTCTTTATTTTCTTGCTTTAAAACACTAATATCCTTTTTCATTTCAATCATATACAAAGTCAATTCTTCAATTTTCTGTAAAAGTTTCGCATTCATCTCTCCTAGATTAATTCCGTTTTTTAGAACTTCCTCTTCGCTTGGGATATTTTCTAAATGTCCTTTTTCTGCAATATGTTTTTCAACTTCTTCAAGTGTTGGTAAATCGTATTCTTTTTTAAAGACAAAATCAGACCAGCCAGTTGCCATAACTTTTATTTCTCTTGCTCCAATTGATCCTTCTACGGCCAGCTTATGTGTTCCAGTTGTAAGAGTACCAATTCCTAAGCTGCCGTTAGCGCTTAAAATCATTTTTCTATTGCCATATGAGTCCCAGGCAAATAATGGTCTTGTAATTATAGCTGCTGCAGTTGTTCGAGAATCAAATGTCATAAGAGGATCTGTACCGCTGTCAATATTAGGTTCAGTAATAGCTGTTAAATATAGCGATGCTCTGTTGTCACTTGTTCGATATCCTTGTAAACTTGGAACAAATTGATTATCGGCATTTGTGCCATTTGCAATCCGAATATAATCTTGAGTAGCATCACTTACGCTTAATTTTAACAATGTTTCTGATCCTGTAACAGCTGGAGTTTTAACTTCTAAAGAGGCTGTAGGAAGATTTGTTCCAATTCCAACATTTCCACTATCCATAATTGTAAATCGATTGCTACACAACCCTGTACCACAACCTAAATTATCATAAGCCCAGAACTGCAAACTATTTCCATAGTTACCAGTCATATTAAAAATTGTCCAATCTTTTGCAGAACCATTTGCAGTTTTAGAAGAATTTACAATTTTTATATTACCGCCTATTGCACCAGAAACATCAGTAATAATACCACCTTTAAAAATTCCATTACCTACCACCTCTAATTTTTGAGATGGATTTGTTGTTCCAATTCCTACATTAGAACCATCAGTTGGAAAAGTACTTTGAGCAAAATTTATCTGCGAAATACACACTAAAATTAAAATAATATACCTTTTCATAACTTATTTATTCTCAAGTTTTACAAGTCTTCTTTCTAATTCTAATTGATTCTTTTTCAACAGGATATTTTCATCTTTTACTTTTTCATTCTCTTTTTTCATTTCAATCATGTAAAGAGTCAATTCTTCTATCTTTTGTAATAATTTAGAATCCATTTCCCCTAAATTAATTCCATTTTTTAAAACTTCCTCTTCGCTTGGAATATTTTCTAAATGCCCTTTTTCAGCAATATGTTTTTCTACTTCTTCAAGTGTTGGCAAATTATATTCTTTTTTAAATACAAAATCAGACCAACCTAGCATATCAACCTTTACTTCTTTTGAATGGATTGTACCATTCACATCTAATTTATTAGTTGGACTTAGCACGCCAATACCAACATTTCCATTCCCTAAAATTCTAAGCTTTTCTGTCTGTCCAGTTACATATGATTCTTGGGTAAAAAACTGCATACCATAAGCATTTGTCCCTGCACTTTGTGTAATAGTTCGAAGCGAAGTCCCATATGTGTCTTTATCTGCATATTTAATAGAATGGGCAATCATTATATTAGATTCATTATCGACATTTGCTGCGTTTCTTACCAGTATATTTCCATTAAAAACTTCTAGCTTTGCTAACGGAGTAGCAGTACCAATACCTAAACTCCCATTTGCGGTTAAAATCATTTTTCTATTACCGTATGAATCCCATGCAAATAATGGTCTTGTAGTTACTGAAGCAGTACTAGTTCTTGAATCAAATACCGTAACAGGATTTGTTCCGCTATCTATAGTAGACTCAATTACGCTTGTTAGAATTAGTGATGGACGGTTATCTGTGACGTGATACCCATAGATCGTAGGAATAAACATCGTATTATCGTTAGTACCATTAGCTATTTTTATGTAGTCCTGCCCTGCATCACTTACATTTAATTTTAATAATGTTTCCGATCCAGCAATTGCTGGAGTTTTAATTTCAAGACTGGCAGAAGGATCATTTGTTCCAATTCCAATATTACCCTTATTAATAGTTAAATAAGTTACTGCATCGTTACCCCACGATTGGATATTATCTTTAGGATCTCTTTCCCACCATGTTTTTGTATCCAAATTTGGAGTTTTAAAAGAAGCGTCTATTGAAATTCCATCATGAAGTCTCGCATTAAACCAGTTATTTAAAGTACCGTCTCTGTACGTCCATAACTTATTTATTAATGTATTGTCTCCAACATTTCCGGAAATACTATTAATAAGCTGGTAAGAATTAACTGTAGTACTAAGAGCTATCGGTTCGTAGCTGGTTATTGTACCCACAACATGTAATTTAGAAACTGGTGATAAAGTTCCAATTCCTACATTCGAGCCATCAGTAGGAAAAACACTTTGAGCAAAATTTATCTGCGCGGCAAATGCCACAAATAATAAAAAAGTCTTTTTCATAATTTATTAATTTTTAGTTTTGATAGGAGATTCTGTTCTAAACTCCTTTATTTTTTTGCATGATAACTTCTACAAATAGTTGATCTGTATTCGTTTTATAATTTCTTTTTTTGATGAAATTTAAGTGTTTAATATTCCCAAGCATGGTATTATTTTCTACCTTGTTAAGTACTGCCAGACATCCATTAAATGATCCTTCAAGAGAAAATGTATAACTCGTTGTAGTAAAACCCTTTTGTGAGATAATGTGAGGCTCTTTAAAATCAACAATCTTTAAATGGTAACTATCACTATAAGAAGTTAATTGTTTTAATAAATCATTCTGAAAAGATTCTGAAATATTTACATCATAATTAGCCAAAATTTGATCCAGCTGTTTTTCTTTTTGAACTAGCTGCCCCACGAGTTTTGGCATATCACTATCTTGAGCTATCTCCTGTTCTTTATTTTTGTATTCAGTATAATAATTTATTGTATTAGAAATCGCAAAAGAATAGCAGATATAAAGCACAACAAAAAAACCAATTATCAGAAGTTTATTTTTTTTGTTCAGTTTCATCTTACTTCAGGGTTAAGTTTATAGAAAATGTAGTTTCATTATCTTCATTTTTGCCAAAATGCGTAATTAAAACTTTGTCAATATATTGTAGTTTTTCAATATCTTCTACCCATTTAGTAAAGGACTGATTTGCAATTGTAGTTCCTGAAATAGTGATTATTTTATCTTTTGTGAGTATTGCTTCGTCTGCTTTAATCTTTTTTTCCAGAGGATTAAAAGTTAATTCAGTCAATAAAATTGATGAAGGCACTTTATTTGCAATTTCATTGATAATTAAAGAACTTCTGGAAGTCATTCTACCATCAATGTCTTTTACTTTTTCTTCTTTTACTATAATTCTTTGTTTTATTTTACTGACATCTTCAATAGACGATTTATTTACCAATAAAATTTCAGATGATTCCTGAGCTAATTTATAATAGTGCGTAAAGAAAATAAAATTGAGTAGTAATATCCCCAATACAACTCCAACCATTATTTTAATTCCTTTATTAAAAAATGTTTTTTGATTGTAGTCATCATACAACTCATCGCTATATGAAATGATTGAACCTGTATTAAGTGTATTATTTAGTATCAATCGTAAAATACCTGAAAAAGCAAGTAATTGTCTATTCTCAATTTGAAGATCATTTATAGTATAAGTTACTGCAGATTCTAACGACCTAGCAGAGATTATCTGCGTTTCTTCTTTTGATATATTTTGATGATTGGTATACAGGTTGTTTTCCTCAGTGTAAGCTATAATATCAGCTATAGAACATACACCAAGACTGATTCCGGCAATTGTTATTTTTTGATTTTGATAATCTTCCAGTAAAGAGATAACATACGATTTTCTGGCAATAGCAATAACAGATTTTGTTTTTAACCTCCAGATTTCATAATAAAACTCATCCCAGTTTGTATTAGGAAAAGATTTATGTAATAGCTTTTCATCTGATGGTTCTACGCCTAAAACCTCTTTTTGAATAACCTGATTAGAATTTATAACTACAAAAAAAGGCAGTTTGGTATCCCATTTTTCTGCAATTTTTCCGTTATAACTAACCCTGTCTTTTTTACTAATTACTAATCCTTCTTTTTTCTTTTCAACTAACAGTAAAGCAACTTTATCTTCATTATTTATAGTGAAGTGCTCAACGCCAATGTATTCTTTTCCAAGCAAAAGAGTATGTAAGGAGAATGCGGTCATTAGTAAATAACTGTAGGTTTAATCAATACACTTAATTTTTTCTTCGAATCTTCTCTTTTTCTGGAACTAAATAACCATTTTAAGATTGGAATTCTCGATAATAAAGGCACTCCAGTTCCTGAATCATTTTTTACAGATTCTTCAAGACCGCCTAATACTATAATATCTTGGTCTTTAACTCTGATAATTGAAGTAAATTCTCTGGAATTAATTCCCGGAGGAGCGTCTTTATCTACTTTTTGACCATTAAAACTCGATTGAATTACTTTAATATCCATTGTAATCTGTCCATTACCAGAAACCAAAGGCATAATAGTTACAGACAATTCAGCATCGATAGGCTGATAGTTTTTAACTTCTGAAGCCTGAGGAATTTGTGACCCGTAATAATTCTGGTTGGTAACCACATAATACGTTGTTTCACCAATAGACAAATAAGCTTTATGACCATTTAAGGTAGATAATCTTGGGGACGAACGCACTTTTAAATTTCCGTTTGTTTCCATAGCTTTTAAACTTAAATAAAAGTTAGGAACCACTTGTCCAATATTTAAAGAGCCAAATCCGTTAAAACCATCAATAATTTTATTTATTGTTGAAGCTCCTAAATTAATATCTGCATTAGGGAAAACAGTTCCTTTTGTTGTAACAGGTTTATCTCCAATTCCTGCTTGAATACCTGTTTCTACTGTCGCGCTTCTGTTAACTTCTAACAACATTACTTCTATTAAAATTACAGGAACAGCTTTGTCAATATAATTTATAAAAGATTCAAATCGCTCAATGTTAGCTGCTGGCCCATTAACTAAAAAACTATTCAGCTCTTTATCAATTTTAATATCCAGATCCTTTTTTATTTCATCAGGTATAATAGTTAAAATAGATTCTGAAGGACCGCTGCTGCTGCTTGAAGATGAAGAATTACTATTGTTATTATTATAATTACTATTTGGGTTAGAGTAGTTAGAATTAGATGTAGATCTATTGCTATTACTATCATAAGAATTATAATTTGAATAGCTGTTCGTGTTATTTAATCTTCCGGCGCTTCGACCTTCTTTTGATGGATCGCTTAAAAGTTCAATCGAACGGTGCATTAATGGAATCGATTTAATATTTCGCACCACTAATTGATCTTTTGTTCCAAAATAATAAACAGAGCCACTTCTTTTAAAAGTATAACTGCCTCCGGAAGATGCTATAGATCCAGCTTGGCTATTACTATTAAATTGCTGCGAGTTATTATTTTGCGCTGGATAACTATCTGCTTTTACTTCAAACAATTTTGCCAAAAGTTCGTCAAAAGTGATGTTTTTGGCTTTTACTGTCCCGTTTCCAGCATTTTCTAAAGGACTTGATATAAACATATCTATGTCAAGTTCGTGACCTATATCATACACTATACTTGAAATTGGAGTGTTTTCAAAATCTACGTTTAACAGTTTTTTATCAGCATCAATCACTGTAAAGAAAAAATTAGATTTTCTTGGACGTTGAGGTTTGTTTTGTCTTATTTCTCCATTTTGATTTCCTGTCCCTTCAACAACAAAATTCCCATCTAATTTATCAAAAATATAAAAATTGTCTCTTGATTTCGTTACACTTAAATTATTAGCAAAAGCCAATTTGTTTAATGCGGCATCAAAAGGCATGCTTTTTATATAAGCAGTCACTGGTTGATTTTCTAATCCAGGAGCAAAAACTAAATTTTTGCCGCTTACATCCATTATTTTTCTGAAAACGTCATATAATTTATCGTCTTTCAGGTTTAACGAAAGTAAATTATTTGCATAATCATGGGTAACATCAATCTCTTTTATCTTTTGAATTTCAATTGGTTTTTCATACGACTTTATGGCCAGAATATTTCCGGTAAAATCAATAGTAAGATTATATTCTTTACATAAAAAAATAAGCAGATCACCTACTGTAACATCCGAAAAATTATTTACAATATTAATTTGGTTTAAGTTTGTTGCTACACTAAAATTAAGTTTATGAATTTGAGAAACAGCCAATAAGAAACTTGACAAAGAAGCTTCTTTAATATTAACATTAACTTTTTCATTAAGTCCCGGAGCGTCGGCAGAAATGGATTCTATATTATTTTTAAGCTGTAAAATCCGATTATCCTGTGAATATGAAATCTGGAAAAGAATCAGTAAAAATAGAGTAATTATTTTTTTCATGAATTTATGTCAATTGTAGGACTTTTATATATTTTAATTTACAAGAGTAATGAAAAAACTTCATCGACAGAAGTGATTCCCTCTTTTATTAATGACAATGCATTACGCTTTAGTGTAAAAATGTCTTTTTCTTCTAAATAATCGTTGATATCCAGTTGGTTGTTTTTAATTAGATTAGACAATTCTGACCCAATTGGCAAAATTTCATAAATCGCTTTCCTTCCCGAATATCCAGTATGATAACAATGCTCACATCCAACAGCAACGTGGTGTGACTTTAAGTCTTTTGGAATTTCAAAACCAGTTGGAAAAATTTCTTCAACAATTGATTGTTCAGTTTTACAAGAATTACACAATTTACGTACTAAACGCTGTGCAACACTAATATTAAGAGTACTTGCTATTAGAAATGACGGAACTCCCATATCGATCAATCTTGATACTGTTGCCCATGCCGAATTTGTATGTATGGTTGACAAAACAAGATGCCCTGTCAATGCAGCACGAATTGCCATATTTGCTGTATTCACATCACGAATTTCTCCGACCATAATAATATCCGGATCCTGCCTTAAAAATGTTCTTAAAGTTGCAGCAAAATCAAGCCCGATATTTTCTTTTAACTGAACCTGATTAATTCCTTCCAGCGTGTATTCTATCGGGTCTTCAACCGTTAAAATATTAGTATTCGGGACATTTAATCTTTTTAAGGTAGCATATAAAGTCGTTGTTTTTCCTGAACCTGTTGGTCCTGAAATAAGAACTATACCATTCGGACGTTTAATATTTTCTAAATAAGATGCTAATTCTTTTTCCGTAAATCCCAAAGAATTAATATCGATATGACTGGTGTCTTTACTTAAAATACGAAGTACTACTTTTTCTCCATGCAGCGTTGGTAAAACAGAAACACGAACGTCAAAATCCTGATAATCTGTAACCATTGTTATACGTCCATCTTGCGGTAACCTTTTTTCGGATATATCAAGCTGAGCACGAATCTTTATTTTGTTTACAATAATAGGGTATTCTTCTACCGAAATATGAAATTGTTCTTTTAACTTTCCATCTAAACGAAAACGAACCCTGGCATTTTTTTCATAAGGCTCAAAATGAATATCACTGCTCCCTATTTCCTTAGCATTTAATACAATTTTTTCTAAAAAATCAGAAGTATAATGAATCTCAGAAACGTTATTAGACGTTTTTCGGTAATTGGTACTTAAATAACGGTTTATATTTTCTGTAGAATCTGTTTCTAACTGAACAGGAAAACTAAGGAGAATACTTAATTCATTCTGTAAGCCTCCGATATCAGAATTATCTGTTTTTAATAATACGACCTGCCCACTTTTTCCAACAGGGACAATTCGGTAATAATAAGCCTGTTCTGCTTTTATAAGCTGCTGGAATTCTATTGAAATATCAAAATTTTCCATTTAATAAGCGTATAAAAATGTATCATTACCAAAAAAAGAAATTGCATAAACAGCACCAAAAAAAAGTGACATATAACCTGCTAATGGTACTGTGGACTGCTCTTTTTTATTACTTAAAGCTAAATGCAAAATCAAAGAAAATAAAAGGGAAAAGACAAATAAAACCAAAAAAGAAACTATCGAAAATGTGCCGGCTATAAAAAGAAAAAACAGGATGTCTCCTATCCCGATTGTGTTTTTTAAGTCTAATCTTCTAAACCTGGCATAAATCATACTGACTGCCAAAATCAAAACTACAAATATTAAATTACCTCCCAAATTGGTCAATGCAATTGACAAAGGCAAATTGTGTAATTGAATTGCAAAAGCAAGAATCCCAATAATTGGATATAAAAACCAGTAAACTAAGCGGCTTTTAAAGTCCTGATACAATACAAGAGCAAATACAATAAGTAAAAGTAATTTCAAATACCACATTAATCATTTATGATTTGTTTTGGAACACCATTCTGATCAATTTCCCAAACATTAAAAACCCCATTTCCATTAAAATCAGTAATTGCTGTAGCTTTTACTTTAAACTCATTATTTGTTGATTGCACTATTTCATAAACGTAATTAGCACTTCCACTTTCTTTTGTTGTTTTTGGTGCTTCAAAGTCTATTTCAGTAAAATTAGGACTGTATTTTGAGTACATAAAGTAATACTGTTTCTCTGCATTGTATATAGCTTTAAGCTGTACCTGTGCCTCTACACTTTTTGCTTTTGTAATCAGTGGCATTAGGTTTGGCAAAGCAATTAAAAGCAAAATTCCTATTATAGCAAGAACAATCAACATTTCCTGTAGATTGAATGACGGCAATTTTTTAAGTAGATTTTTCTTCACAACAAAAGTGTAATATTTTTTTACAAATATATCTTTTTTATTGAGAAAAAAATCAAATTATTTTTAAAGAAATATTTTGTTAATTTAAATATAAAATATAAGAATTATTTTACTATTATTGCAATTTATATCTTAAATTAATTCAAAAGCATTCTTTAAATGAAACTTAAATTCTTACTCACCATTTTAATTTTAACCTTAAATCTTTATAGTCAAAAATCAACTGAATATGATTATGGAATTCCTTTGCCACCAGAATCTTATCAATTTAAAAAGTGGATATGCAAACAAAAACTGGAGAAAAAGTTAAGCTACATTTTTATAATTAGTT
>NZ_JBMDIY010000040.1:0-53957 GCF_057808895.1 Flavobacterium sp. FG68 | reverse complement strand
TGCGGCCTCCTGCTCCCAAAGCAGGCGCGATAACCGGGCTACGCTACACCCCGAAGATGTATTTATTGTAGTGCCCGAAAGCGGATGCAAAGATATAAATAAAATTTGTTTACAAAAGGAAAAAATGAAAATAAATAAAACTTATTTTAACATAGCTATTTCAGATTTATTTTCGGTGTTATTTTTTATAATAAAGTTTACATTTGCATCACAAAAAAACAATACACATTATGTCAGATACAATCGAAAAAATTAAATGCCTTATTATAGGTTCTGGCCCTGCAGGTTATACTGCAGCAATTTACGCAGCCAGAGCAAACATGAATCCGGTTTTATATCAAGGTATGCAGCCTGGAGGTCAATTGACAACGACTAATGAAGTAGAAAATTTCCCTGGTTATGTTGATGGTGTTACAGGACCAGAAATGATGGTTCAGTTACAAGAACAAGCAAAACGTTTCGGAGCTGATATCCGTGATGGCTGGGCTACAAAGGTTGATTTTTCTGGAGATATTCATAAAGTTTGGATTAACGATTCAATCGAATTGCACTGTGAAACTGTTATTATTTCTACAGGTGCTACAGCTAAATATTTAGGATTACCATCAGAACAGCACTATTTAAATATGGGTGGCGGCGTTTCTGCGTGCGCTGTCTGCGATGGATTTTTCTACCGTAACCAAGAAGTTGTGATTGTTGGAGCAGGAGATTCTGCTTGTGAAGAAGCACATTACTTATCTAAACTTTGTAAAAAAGTAACGATGTTAGTAAGAAGCGAGAAATTCAGAGCTTCAAAAATTATGGAAGAACGCGTTCGCAAAACAGAAAATATCGAGATTTTAATGAATCACGATACTGTTGAAGTTTTAGGAGATTCAAATGTAGTACATGCTATTAAAGCATTAAATAAAACTACTGGAGAAGTTATTGAAATTCCTGCAACTGGATTTTTCGTAGCAATTGGTCACAAACCAAACACAGATATTTTTAAAGATTACATCACTCTTGATGAAACTGGATATATCATAAATACACCGGGAACTTCTAATACAAATGTAGCAGGTGTTTTCGTTGCCGGAGATGCTGCAGATCACGTTTACCGTCAGGCAATTACTGCTGCAGGTACAGGTTGTATGGCTGCACTTGACGCAGAACGTTATTTAGCTTCTAAAGAGTAAATTTTGTTTCAGGTTTCAGGTTTTCTTTGTTTCAAGTTATTGGAACGTAAAACTTAAAATAAAAAATCCCAGTCTAGATTTTAGACTGGGATTTTCTTTTATAATAAATATTCCTAATTTCAACTTGAAACCTGAAACAAAGAAAACCTGAAACAAATTATTTAATCTTCTTAATCAGCTTAGCTTCTTCAGAGAAACGGGTTAATTCAATTTTTGGATTTCCGAATAAAGATAATTCTGCTTTATCTCCAACGGCAATTGAAACAGTTGTTTCGGCTAAAATGCTTCCAACAGAATTGTTTTCAGCTGTTACATTAGCCTCTTTCAAAGTAAATTTTGTTCCGGTGAAAACCGAATTATTATCTAAACGTATTGTTGCTTTTTCAGCAATTCCTTCAATAGCGGCATTTGCTTTTTGGTACAAATCACATTTAAATTTAATAGCAGAAACCAAAGTTTTAATAGAAGCACTTTTGCTTAATTGTAAACTACCATCATCAGCTTTTAAGTTTAACTCCGTTCTTGATTTGTCATCAGCAATTAAATTGAATTTTTTTGAATTGACATTCAGGTATAATCTGGAATAATCAAAACTGCTAAAAGTAATATCATCTAATTGAACTTCCTGAATAGCATAAATTTTAGCCTCATTTTTTGCAATTACTTTCGTTAGTGAACTCGTATAAGTAACCTTTACAGAAAGCTTTTTGAAAATTGTACTTTCTTTTGATGTATATAAACGAAGCGTTTTATCTCTTAAGTCCATTCCAATGATTTCATGAAGATTGTCATCGGCTTCAATTTTGATTTCGTTTTTCTCTCCTTTTTCAAGATAAACTTCAATATTATCATCGGCTTCAAGAGCATCAAAACTTCCTACGTCTTTAATAGAGGTAGTTACAATTTTAGATCCTTTTACTTTTTCTCTCTTTTGAGCAAAAGTTAACGTTGTAACCAAAAGCAGTAGGAACAGGGCTGTATTTTTTTTCATTTATTCTAGATTTGATTTTGGCAAATATAAAAAAATCATCCACTTTAGATGAATGATTTCTTTTATATTTAACAGTTTAAAAATGTTAGCTTTGACTAACGCTTCCTCCAGAACTTGCTGTTTTCTCGATAGTCTTAGGAACATTGTTATAGTTAATGTTTCCGCCGCTGCTCGCTTGTGCTTTTAATTTTAAAATAGGATGAACGTTTATTACTGCTCCGCTCGAAACATCGGCATCAACATCATTTGCTAATAATTTTCCCGCTTCGATTGAAGATCCGCTTGACGCTGAAGTCTGCACTTTTAATGCTTTTCCTTTAATGTCAATTGAGCTTCCGCTGCTTGAATTACAAGAAATATTATCAGACTCTACATCTACATGCATTGACGCTGCACTTGAAGTTTCTAACTCTATGTTTTCTCCCTGAAGTGTATTTTTACTTAACACACTCGCAGCGCTTGATGCTTCAACTCTGTTAACATGAGGCATTTTCACTGTTACTTTTTTCTGAGTTACATTACGGAAAGAAGAGAATTTACATTCAATGATCAAAGTTCCGTTTTCAACTTTTGTAATGATTTCTTTCTGTAAATTATCATCAGCTTCAACAGTAATGTCTACCGAATCAGATTGCTGAATAACTAAATCTATTGCATTGCTTACTTCGATGTTTTTAAAATCTCCCTGAACAATTCTTTTTTCAGTGGTTACATTCCCGCTGCCTTCAATTGTGTTCAGGTTTAAGTTATTGCATGAAGCAAATAATAAAGCGGTAATAGTGGCAATAACAAATTTCGTAATATGAATGATTATTTTTATCATGGCTTAGTTAATTTTAATTATAACTCCGTTTTTATCAGTGGTTAGCTTTCCGTTAGTTTTTTTACCGTTTAAAATTTCTTTACCATTTACTTTAATAGAAACTTCGTTTACAGTATCTTTTTCAATATGATTTTCTTCATTGTAATCTTCATTATAATCTCCGTCATGATCTTCATCGTCCATTTCATCTGCAGGGCAGTTCAAACATTTAATTTTTGAACCTTCTACTTTATAGTTGTAATTCCCGCTAAAGTGTAAGTTAAAGAAATTATCATCAGTATCATCATATTCCTGTATTGATGCATCTGGTTTAAATAATTGACCTTCTGGTAAATATAAGAACACGTCTACTTCCTGACCTCTGAATTTGTTTTTAACATCTGTCAGAAAATAATTATCCAAAATTAAACGATTTCCATTAACCTGGTATTTAAAATTGATTTTTTCTGCTCTTTTTTTAGCGTTAGTTAATGAATTTCCTCTGGCGCTTTTTTCTATCTGAATATAAGGAGAAGTTTCATCAGTACGTAAAACATGTAAACGTACATCTGTTGAATAAATCAAATCATTTCCAGCTGAATCCTGTACAAATTGAAAATCTCCGTGACGATATAAATCTTTAGCGTAATAGTCATTGTATCTGAATTTTACATACAAAGTGTCTTTTGGAGTAATGGCAATTATTTTCTTTTCTACCACTTTATTGTCACGAGAGATCTCTGTAGCCTGCTTAATTCCAAAACTAATTGCAATTGCAAGAGCGATAATCCATACAGCTAATAAAGTATATTTTGTAATGTTACCAATTGATTTTAAGTTTGGAGACAACAATTTAAATCCTAATAATGTTAAGAAGAAAAACGGAATCCCAAATACAAAAAGCATTAATAAACCAAAAGACCAAATAGGATATTCTGTAAAGTTTCCGGCTTCTATAAAGTTCTGCCATGGGAATTCAACAAAAGCATTCGTTCCTAAGGTAAAAACCCCAACCATTAACATGATTAAAACCGCAATACCAGACATAATTAAAACTACTCCTAAAAACTTAGCGAAGATTTTAAAAACCGTGATGATAAAGTCTCCAAATGAACTACTTATTCTCTCAGCTCCCGATTTTACCTGGTTTCCCATTTTGTCATAATCTGCATTTTTAAATTTATCAGATAATGAATCTATTTCTTCACGAACTTTTTTTTCAATGTTCGAAATCGTAACCGGTTCTCCTGTCATTTCTAGCTTTTCAGAAGTTGTAACAGCCTCAGGCGTTACAATCCAAAGAACGAAATAAGCTAAAATCCCAGTTCCAAAACCTGCAAAAACAAAGATTAAGAATACGATTTTGATCCAAACAGCATCAATTCCAAAGTAGTGAGCCAAACCAGTTGCAACACCGCCAATCATACCATTTTCTTTGTCACGGTATAATTTTTTGTGACTTCTTCCACTATAATTATTAAAAGACTGATTTGATTTTTCTTCCTCGTCAATGATATAGTCTTCTGGTTGTCCCATCACCGCAATCACTTCGTCAACGTCTTTCAGTCCAACAACATGTTTCTCGCTTTTTTGTTTTTCTGTTAATAATTCAGAAACACGCATTTCGATATCTTTAATAATTTCATCCTGTCCAGACGAGTTGTTAAGTGATCTTTTTATAGCGTCAAAATAGCGTGTCAATTTTAAATATGCATCTTCATCGATGTGAAAAAACATACCGCCTAAGTTAATATTTACTGTTTTGTTCATGACTTATTGATTTTGATTGGTGATTAGTTTTACGGCGTCAGACAATTCTGTCCAGGTACCGCTAAGTTCGTTTAAAAATGTTTGCCCTATTTCGGTTAATCCGTAATATTTTCTAGGTGGTCCAGATGTCGATTCTTCCCATCGATAATTTAGTAAACCGTCGTTTTTCAATCTAGTTAAAAGCGGATAAACTGTTCCCTCAACAACTAGTAATTTTGCGTTTTTTAAAGTGTCTAATATTTCAGATGTATATGCGTCTTTTTCTTTTAGAACAGATAAGATGCAAAACTCAAGAACACCTTTGCGCATCTGTGCTTTTGTGTTTTCAATGTTCATAATTTCATTTTGTTTTTTTTAGATTGAACAATTCGTTTTTTGATTGATGATAATTGATTGATGAATGATTGTTTTTTGTGCTATAACCTTTAACCTGTTTTGTCACACTGAGCGAAGTCGAAGTGTTACTTTATAAAAGAAATCGTTAACGGATATTTGTATAATTCTCCGTTTGAAGCTTTTATAGAAGCATAAATCACTAAAAAGAATTCAACAAATTTTAAAAGTCCAAAAAGTACTACTGCCGTAGCTCCAATACTTAAAAGGCCAATGTTTCCTTCAAAATTGAAATTTCTGATGTAGAAATCTTCATGGTCATTAAAAACAGCTTCGATTGGAAGGTTCTGTAAAAAAAACGTAACAAAAACCGGAATTGCGATTAAAGCTAAGATTAACGTGTAAAGCAATAAACTTAACTGAAAGTTCAAAGCTTGTTTTCCGTGATGATCTACAAACTCCGATTTGTCTTTATAACTTGACCAAATGATGATTGGAAAAATATAATTTCCAAACGGAATAATGTATTGACTTAATGTACTTAAATGTGCGAATGCCGAAATATTCTTTTCTGATGATTTTTCCATGATGAGTGGTTTTGATTGAATGATTAAAAGCATATAGTAATTTCTTATGCAAATATATATCTAAAAGACAGTATCTTGTTTTACATAGTACCAAATATTAACAAAATATTAACAAATACAAAATAAGTTTTTGAATCATAAATAATTGAAAATCATTGTTAAGTATTGATTTTACTGATGGTTTTAGAAAGTAATATCAATTTATTGTGCGTGCATAGTTTTTTTGTATTTTTACATAAAAAATATATCAAATGGCAATATCTGTATCTAAACTTAACAAATTTGTATTATTCAAATTACCGTCGGCATACTTTTGCGGCGTACGTGTAAAAGCAATCGATAAAGACAGATGTGTAGTAAGTGTAAAACACCGCTGGATAAATCAAAACCCTTTTAATTCGATGTATTTCGCAGTTCAGGCAATGGCTGCCGAGTTAACAACAGGCGCTTTGGTTATTTCACAAATTCAGCAAAGCGGTAAAAAAATCTCAATGCTTGTCGCTAACAATAAAGGGAACTTCACAAAAAAAGCAACCGGAAGAATAACTTTTGTATGCAACGACGGACATTTAATTGCCGAAGCCATTCAGCAGACAATCGCAACAGGCGAGGGACAAACCTTTTGGATGAAATCTATAGGAACAAATGAAGAAGGCGTTCAGGTTTCAGAAATGGATTTTGAATGGAGCGTTAGATTGAAATAATTTTTTTGCCACGAATTTCTCGAATTAGCACGAATTTTAAAGTTTTAAATCTATACAGCTTCAATGTAGATAAATAATTCGTGGAAATTCGAGAAATTCGTGGCGAAACAAACATAAAGAAAGACCTCAGGCAATTGAGGTCTTTTTTTGTATTTATTTGCTAATCAATAAGTTTTGTTGCGATGCTTTGTTTTTTTGAACTTTTTCTTTCGTAATTTTATTCTATAGTTTCTGTTCCGGAAATATTTAGTCTGCTAATTTTATCTTCATTTATCAACACTAGTTTTGTATCTAAATTAAATTACATTTGTAAGATAAATATTTCATAAAAGAAAAGCAGAATTTTCAAGTTGTCTAAATCTTCAGGATTTACAGATTATGTTTTGATTTATCTTTTAATAGCATTTATCTAAAAAAGTAAAGTATATGGATGATAAAAAACAAATATTTCAGACGGTTACCCAAAAACGCTGGAAAACATTTCAATGGTCAAGCAGACTTATTTTGTTTCTTCTTATTTTAATGGTTCCCATTTTCTTTATCACTTTAAAAAGAGGATTAAAACCACCATTGCCGCTTTTGGCCAACAACAGTCGAGCTGGACATAGTTTAGAAAATCCCATTACACCAAAAGACTTAAGCGATAAAGAACTCAAAAAGTTTAAAGGATTTGATTATTTCTTAAGAGAAAAAAAGAAAATAGAAAAATTACGAAAACAACCTGTTGTACCAAAAACAACTGAAGAAATTCGGTCAGCTTTTTATGTCGACTGGGATCCGCAGAGTTTATTTTCACTTCAAAAAAATATTGACAAACTCAATATGGTAGTTCCGGAATGGTTTTTTATTGACCCAAAAACCGATTTACTGCGAACAGAAATTGATACGGCAGCATTGAAAGTAATGAAAAAAGGGAAAGTAAAAATCCTTCCGTTAATCAATAATATCAACGAATCTTTAGGCGAAGGTGAATTCGACGGCGATCTTATTCATCGCATTCTTCATGACAAAAATAAAAGAGAAAGACTAATTAATGATATTGTAAAGGCATTAAAAAAATATGATTTACAAGGAATAAATATCGATTTTGAAGAGTTTAAAGAAAATAGCGATGAACCTATAATTGCTTTTCAAAAAGCTTTATATGAAAAACTCCATCCGCTTGGATATCTTGTTTCGCAGGATATTATGGCATCAGACGATGATTTTAACGTAAAAGCATTGGCAAAATACAATGATTATATGTTTTTGATGGCTTATGATGAACATTATGCCGGCAGTGTTCCGGGAGATGTAAGCAGTCAGAAATGGATAGAACGCATTGTAGACAAAACAGCGCAGGAAATTCCATCAGAGAAAATTATTCTTTGTTTTGCCGGTTATGGTTACGACTGGCAGGAAAAACAAGAAGGAGAAACAATAACATACGATCAGGCAATTGCCATTGCAAAGCAGCATAATGCCACGATAAAATTTGATAATAACAGCTATAGTAACTCTTTTAATTATACAGATAGTAATGGCAAAAAACACGTCGTTAATTTTGAAGATGCAGCAACTAATTTTAATACCATAAGGTTTAGTGACGAATATGGTTTGGGAGGAACAGCTTTGTGGCGCTTAGGAAGTGAAGATCAACGTTTGTGGAGTTTTTACCAGCGCAGCTTAACAGATGAAAGCATCAATAAAAAACCTTTCGATTTTAATATAATGAAACGTGTCGATACCCGAATCGAAAGTCCTGCTTATATTGGAGACGGCGAAATATTAAATGTGATTGCAGCTCCTGCAGCGGGAAAAATAGAATTAGAAATCAATAATGACGAAGACATTATTACTGAACAGAAATATGTAGAATTACCAACAAAATACGTCATCAGCAAATTTGGAAATGTAAACAAACAAGTTATTTTAACTTTTGATGACGGACCGGATCCGGCCTATACACCGCAGATTTTAGATATTTTAAAAAAAGAAAAAGTACCCGCAGTATTTTTTGTGATTGGTATTCAGGGAGAAAATAATATTCCGTTGCTGCAAAGAATTTATAAAGAAGGTCATGAAATAGGCAATCATACTTTTACGCATCCAAATATTGCTTTGGTAAGTCCGGAACGCGCGGCCAAAGAAATGGAAACGACCCGATTATTAATCGAAGCCGTTACCGGAAAAAGTACAGTTCTTTTTAGAGCGCCTTATAATGCAGATGCCGAGCCCACAACAGAAGCCGAACTGAAACCAATTGCGTTAAGCAAAGCACAAAATTACTATACAGTGGGAGAAAGTATCGACCCAAATGATTGGGAAAAAGGAGTAAGTGCCGATTCTGTTTACATTAGAACCATACAACAATATGAAGCAAATCCCGATAAAGGAATTATTTTGCTTCATGATGCCGGAGGGAACAGAGAAGCTACAGTTAAAGCTTTACCACGAATTATTAAATATTTTAAAGACAGACATATTCAGTTTACAACGGTTGCTCACTTGCTTGGTAAAACCAAAGATGAGATTATGCCAGAAGCAAAAGGGCCGTTTATTTCAGTCGATAATTTTATTTTCGATTTCGGATATTGGTTTGGACATTTTATTACGGCGACATTTTGGGTGGCTATTTTTCTGGGTTTTTTCCGAATTGCATTAATGGCTGTTATGGCTTTTATTAAAAAATGGAAAGATCACAAATACCCGCCGGTTTATAAACCTTTAAACAGAGTTGTCCCAAAAGTGAGTATTATTGTTCCGGCTTATAATGAAGAAATAAATGCAGTAAAAACTATCGAAAATTTATTAGGCCAGGATTATCCTGATTTTGATATCGTTTTTGTAGATGATGGATCGAAAGACAAAACTTTTGCCATGATCAATGAAGCTTTTGGCAATAATCCAAAAGTAAAAATCAATACCAAACCAAATGGAGGAAAAGCATCTGCCTTAAATTACGGAATTAGATTAACCCAAAATGAGTATGTGGTTTGCATCGATGCCGATACGCAATTAAAAACAGATGCCATTTCGCAATTAATGAAAGGCTTTAGGATTCAATTAAAAAACAATGAAGAAATTGGTGCGATTGCTGGAAATGTAAAAGTTGGTAACGAAAATACAATGCTTACCAAATGGCAGAGTATTGAATACACGACCGCACAAAATTTTGACCGCAGGGCTTTTGATTTAATAAACGGAATTACGGTTGTTCCAGGAGCAATTGGTGCCTTTAAGAAAGAAGCAATTGAAAAAGCAGGAGGATTTACAACCGATACACTTGCTGAAGATTGCGATTTGACGATTCGGATTTTAAGAAACAATTACCGTATTATAAATTGTATTGAAGCCGTTGCCATAACAGAAGCTCCGGAAAGTTTGAAAGAATTTATGAAACAACGTTTCCGATGGAGTTATGGGATTATGCAGGCATTTTTTAAAAACAGAGATGCATGTTTTAATCCAAGATATAAAGGATTAGGAATGGTTGCTCTGCCCAATATTCTTCTTTTCCAAATCGTTTTGCCAATCTTTGCGCCTTTAGCAGATTTAATTCTTATTTTAAGTTTAATTTGGAATTTCAATGATCCTGAGAGTCTTCATAAAATATTGGTTTATTATATCGCTTTTATGGTGGTAGATATGCTGGTTAGTGTTATTGCTTTTATTTTCGAAAAAGAAAAACTGACCAAATTAATATGGTTGATTCCGCAGCGATTTGTGTACCGACAATTGATGTATGTGATTTTATTTAGAGCATTAAGAAGAGCCATAAAAGGAGAAAGCCAAAGCTGGGGAGTTCTCACGCGAACAGGAAATGTTGCAACAGTGAAATAGTTTTGTTTTTTGCCACAGATTAAAAGGATTAAAAAGATTTCTTTGGGAAGAACTTTGACAAAGTTGGACGAGTTTTCGCCACGAATTACACGAATTTCCACAAATTTTTAAAGTTAAAATTAAAATGCTAAAGCATTTTATAAAAAAATAATTCGTGAAAATTCGTGTAATTCGTGGCAAAACAACATAAAAAAAGCCTCAAATATTTGAGGCCTTTTAAATTTAATGCATGTTGCGATTATTTCTTAGCGCAGCATTTTTTGTCTTTTTTTGCATCTGTTTTTTTGCAGCAAGATTCTTTTTTAGCTTTTTCTTTCTTAGCAGGCGTTGTATCCTGAGCTTGTAATCCAATTGTAAATAACGCGATGGTTAAAACGGTAAATAATTTTTGCATTTTTTGTAAAATTTAATTGTTAATAATTTTCGTTTTTTGATTGAAGATGATGGTTCAAATATAATACGATTTAGTTTTGGAATTTGTCAACGATAAGTTAATATGAAAAAATGATTTTAATTACAGCATGGTAATCAGCATAATTAAACTCATTAGGATCATCAAACCATCTTCTATAATCGTTACGGTACTCATTGGTAAATTGAAAACAGCACCTAAACAAGCACACTGAATTTTCTTTTTATTTAATACCGATTGCAAAACACCAACGATACTAATGGTCATGACGATAAAGGTAATGGCATTGGTTAATAAGGGATTGAAATTTAACAAATATGAAATTCCCAAACCAAGTTCAATAAAAGCATAGACATATCCCCAGGCAGGATTTTTTTTTGCCAGCACATCATACATCATATAACTTTCGGCAAAACCTTTTAGATTTAATAATTTAAAAAACGAAAAAACCAGAAAAAAACCTGCCATAAAGTGTGGCATTGCCTGCATATAATCAAAATGATGATTGGTATATTGTATTAATAAGGTAACTAAACTGATGTAGAAAAAAATTAGCAAAATAGGTTTGTAAGTAGCAAACCATGATTTTACTTCTTCAGTGTTTTCATTGTGATTGACAGCTTTGATCTCGTATTTACTTTCTAATGCGTTTTGCAATTCGGCCAGCGCAATGTGCTTGTTCATCGATATTGTTGCGGTATTATTATCTTTAGAAACGGTAACATCGTTCACGTTATCTACAAGCTCAAGCGCTTTTTTTACTTTGTCTTCGCAGCTTGTACAAGTCATTCCGTTAAGTTGATATGTATGGGTCATTGTTTTATTTATTATATATTACAATGCAAATTTCCGAAGTAAGATCTACAACGGTTTGTATAATTTTGAGAATGATTTGTAAGATTTACTAAAAGGTTTTTTTAACGCAAAGAGCGCTAAGGTTTTTTTGATATGCTGGGTTTTATAAAAAGTGCAAAGTTCGCAAAGCTTTTGCCTAAATAATAATCTCGCAAAGTCGCAAAAGCGCAAAGTTTTTTCTTTTGTCATCCTGAGCGAAGTCGAAGGAACGCAAAGGGAGTCGTCATTTTTGTCATTTCGAGGAACGAGAAATCGTACTAGAAATTCCATTCCTAAAAGCGTCAATCTTTGTCGATTTACGAGTGCGATTTCTCGTTCTTCGAAATGACAAACTAGATGCTTAATTGTTAACTTAAAAAAAACTTTCCGCTTTTGCGACTTTGCGAGAAATAGACTCTTTTACAAATTCTCGATCTGAATGCGTTTCTTATCTTTCAGCTGTTTGAAATAAGTAGGCGTGAAACCCGTGATTTTCTTAAACTGATTACTTAAATGCGCTACGTTACTGTAGTTTAAAAGATCAGCGATTTCACTTAAAGAAAGCTCATTGTAAATCAATAATTCTTTTACCTTTTCTATTTTCTGACTGATAAAATACTTTTCAATTGTAGTATTTTCAATTTCAGAGAAAAGATTACTTAGCGAATTATAATCATGATGAAGGTTTTCTACTAAATAATCAGATAAATTGATTTTGAGTTCGTTGTTTTTATGATGAACCAAATCGACAATAAGGTTTTTTATTTTCTCGATGGTTTTCGTTTTTTTATCATCCAATAAATCAAAACCTAAAGTCTGCAGGTTTTTAAGTAACAGTTGTTTTTGAGAATCGTTGAGATCATCTTGCAGTTCGACTTCGCCCAATTCGACAGAAATAGTCTGAAGTCCGAGTTTTTCAAACTCAGACTTCACAACCATTTTACAGCGGGCGCACACCATGTTTTTGATGTAGAGCGTCATATTTATTTGATGGTTTCTACCACGTTTCCGCAAGTTAACATCGAAGAACCATAATACGGATTCTTAACTGCTTTTTCTTTGCTTAACCAATCCGCATCAGCCATTGGGCAGTATTGTTTGTAAACAACATCAGTCGATTTTGAAACTTTAATTAAGGTATAAGTATTTTTTGAAAGTGATTTAAAAGTCTCGCGCTGCTTTTTTAAATCTGTTGTAGTCGAAATACTTTTGGCATCGGCAGTTAATTTTTTTACCACTTTCATCCAGGCTGTATGTTCGTCAGTTTTTAATTTTTCCATTTTTATGGCGGTAATCGCATTTAATAAATCTTTGGCTTTCGCCGAAGTTGCTTTTGCATCACTTTTAATCAGCGCATCTTTTACAGTAAAATAAGCATCATAAACAGATTGCAGCTGACTTGAATCAGTAATTTCAATTCCTGTTTCTGTTGTTTTTATTGTGTTTGCCTGAATCGTATTTGCAGTAAATAATAAGGTAATTATTGCTGCTATAGTTGATATTAAGTTTTTCATTGTGTGTAAATTTTGATAGAGAATGTAATTTTTCTCTAAGTTAAATAATTTAGGATGTTTTAATCTCGCAATTCCGATAGCTATCGGGAGCAAAGTTTTATATTTCTTCGAGCCTTTGTGCCTTAGCGGCAAAACACTATTATGGCTGTCAGAAATAGAATTACTTTATTTTAGGAATTAACCAAATAGAGGTGAAACCATCAGAAATACTGGCGGTTTTATAGTAAGAAATAGATTTCTCCGAAGAAAAATTAAAGAGATTATTTTCGAATTCAAATTCGTTTGTAGTAATTAAACTAAATTGTAAAGCAGTAGTTGTACAGCTCGAATGATCGCATTTTCCGCTGCAGCCGTGCTGATCTTTAGAATCATGACCTTTTTTGCAGCAATCTTCCTGACAAGAATGGGAATTCTCTTTTTTAGAAACAGCTTTCTTTTCGCATGAAGTTTTCTCAGCAGATTTTCCACACGCATAACCTGAATTGGACATCAAAAAGAAGCCAAGAGTTAAAAGGAAAAATAATATGTGAACTTTTTTCTTCAATGAAAATGCTTTGGAATTACAAATTTAGATAATTTTTTTAAGAGCCGTTACTTATTTAAGATTTCAAATTTTATGTTTTCTTAAAATCAGTCGGCTTCATGTTTTTCTTCTTTTTAAAATAATTCGAAAGATGGCTTTCATCAGTAAAACCAAATTCATAAGCAATTTGTTTTATAGAAAGTTTGTCGTTATGAATCCGTTTTTCAATTAAAGTCGTTCGCAGATTATTAATGTATTCGCGATAACTGATCGAAAAAGTCCTTTTAAAATAAGCAC
The DNA here is from genome assembly GCF_057808895.1 of Flavobacterium sp. FG68. Taxonomy (NCBI): domain Bacteria; kingdom Pseudomonadati; phylum Bacteroidota; class Flavobacteriia; order Flavobacteriales; family Flavobacteriaceae; genus Flavobacterium; species Flavobacterium sp. FG68. The sequence continues at coordinate 40,190 of NZ_JBMDIY010000040.1, read as the reverse complement.
TAAAATAAGTTTCGGCAATATTAAAATGACTGGCGATGACTTTTATCTGAACCAATTTCGGGTTATAAATATTCTGATGAATATAAGTCGCAATTTGTTCGTTGTCGATATGCGTCGATTCCATTCGCAGATTCATACATTTTATAGTTTCTTTGATTACTCCAAAAATCGAAAGAATCTGATAAAAGATAATTGGTGAAGTCGAAACATCGGTTTTACAATTATAAGCCGTAATATTTTCGATTGTATTTTTAAGAATCGTTTTGCACGGATCGTCTAACTTTAAAACAGTTTCTTTTAATAATTTATCCCGCATAAAATTTTCAGGCGTGTGAATTAAGAATTCATCGCAGGTTAAATTTTGTTTGGAGTTAAAATAATTATCCGTGAATTTGATATAAACAAAGCGTGTTGATTTTTTAATATCAAAATAATGTTCGTCTTCTGGCGAAATCACAAATAAATCTCCGGATTTGTACGGAAGAAGATTATTGTTGAGGTGATGAACGCCGCTTCCTTTCTTTATATAGATGATTTCGTAATAGGTATGTGTATGCGGCGGAAGATGAAATTTTTCATCTTCAAACTCATGAATCACAAGAGTTTCAAACTGATTTAATTTCGGCATGTTTTATTATTACAAGTTTATGTTGTAAATGTACAACTTTTTTCTTGTCTAATAGTGTTAAATTTGCAACGTAGAAAGTCTTTCCCTTTCTCATCCAATCAAAATGAAAAAAAGTCTTATTGCACTCTCTTTTGGAGGCTTAACAATTGGTATAACCGAATTTGTAATGATGGGTCTTCTTCCTGATATAGCTTCAGATATGAAAGTTAGTATTCCCGTTGCCGGATATTTAATTTCTGCTTATGCACTTGGAGTCGTTATTGGCGCTCCTTTATTAGTAATACTTGGAAGAAATTTTCCACCTAAAAAAATGCTTTTAATTTTAGCTTTAATGTTAACGGTTTTTAACGCGCTTTCGATTATTGCACCTTCTTATAATTTTTTATTTGCTTCGCGATTTTTATCGGGATTACCGCATGGAGCGTTTTTTGGAGTGGGTGCGGTAGTCGCAAGCCGTTTAGCCGATAAAGGAAAAGAAGCACAGGCGATTGCGATTATGTTTTCGGGTTTAACCCTTGCTAATTTAATTGGTGTCCCAATCGGAACTTACATTGGACATAACTTTATCTGGCGTTATACTTTTGTATTAATTGCTGTTGTGGGTCTGTTAACCTTTTTGCTTATCTCTTTATGGATGCCAAAGTTAGATAAAGGCGAAACGGTAAATATGAAAAAACAATTAGAATTTTTCAAAAGAACCGAAGCTTGGTTAATTATCGGAATCACAGCTATTGGTTTTGGGGGATTATTTGCCTGGATTAGTTATATCGCTCCTTTATTGATTAACGTTTCGAAATTTGGCGAAGGCGATGTTTCGTATATTTTAATTCTTGCCGGACTTGGAATGGTTGTTGGAAATTTTGCCGGAGGAAAACTGGCAGATAAATATTCACCTGCACCAACCACTTTAGCCTTGTTGTTTATCATGTCAATCGATTTGGTTTTGGTTTACTTCTTCTCATCAAATCAATATATTTCATTGTTTTTGACATTCTTAACGGGAGCTATTTCTTTCTCCGTTATTGCGCCAATTCAAATGTTAATGATACGAACTGCAACAGGAGCAGAGATGATTGCTTCGGCTTCTTTGCAGGGAAGTTTTAATATCGGAAACGCTCTTGGAGCTTTCCTTGGCGGATTACCTTTAACAGCCGGATACAGCTACGAATCTCCAAATCTTATAGGTGTTGGAATGTCTATTGTTGGAATGCTTATCACAGTGACTTTAATTAAAATGCGCAAGAACGATTTGAAGCTTCAAAGCGCATAAATTTTATATTTCTAAATATCAAACCCTTAGATTATTTCTAAGGGTTTTTTTATGCCCAAAAATATTTTAGGATTTGTTTAGGGTTTTGAGTGCTTATTTAAGGACTGTACTATAAGTTTAAAAACAAGTTGTAGGTTTCTTTTTTGAAAGAAAACTTGTTAAAAATGACATTAGTTAAAAATTTTATTTGATTTTTTCAGCAATTTTAAATGTTAAAAATACACTTAAAAATTTATTAAATTGTAAGCTTGTAATCGATTGTTTTTTTAGATAAAATCGTAACAAATTATCAAATTACGATAATATATTTAATATTTATATATCGGTAAAATTACAGAAGTCGTATAAAAAAGCTGTTTTATTTTTGATATATAATTCTATTTATGAAATTTTTATGAATTTTAATTTTTTATATAAAAAAAATATCTATGTTTGTGTAATCGATTACAACTTTTTCAGGCATTGTTAATAGAAGTTTCGATTCTTACAAAAACAGAATGATTAAAATTCCAAAATAGTGTAGACCTAATCTTTGTGAATAATTGCAGAGACTGGGCTGACAAACAAAAAAAGAAACCACAAAAACCACTTTTAAACAATTTACTAACTTAAACAAACAACCATGAATTTTAAAGATTTATTAAACAAGGGAGCAAATCATTGCTTTGCATTTGTTTTTTTATTGTGCTTGCTGTTGAGCAATCGAGCAAATGCTCAGACAGTGACAATAGAAGGAACCGTTAAGGATGCAGCCGGACTTTCTTTGCCAGGGGTTAATGTACTGGAGAAAGGAACGAAGAACGGGACTTCTACAGATTTTGACGGCCACTATAAATTAAAATTAACCAATCCAAAAGCGGTTTTAAGCTTTTCATTTATAGGATTTAAAACTATTGAAATACCTACAGAAGGAAAAGCCAAAGTAAATGCAACTATGTCTGAAGATTCTAATAACCTAAACGAAGTTGTTGTAATTGGGTATGGAACTTCAAAAAAATCTGATTTAACGGGTGCAGTGGCGACATTTTCTGGAAATGAAATGCGTAAAATTCCTGTTCCTAACGTAGCAGAAGCCTTAACAGGACGTATAGCGGGAGTTCAGGTAACTTCTTCGGAAGGTTCACCGGATTCAAACGTGCAGATTAGAATTCGTGGAAACGGTTCTTTAACGCAGGATGCTTCACCGTTGTATATTGTAGATGGATTTCCGGTAAATAATATTAATGACATTTCTTCTTCGGATATTGATACGATGACCATATTAAAAGATGCATCGTCTACCGCAATTTATGGTTCAAGAGGAGCGTATGGAGTTGTTATTGTTACAACTAAGAAAGGTAAAGATGGTAAAATCTCCGTAAACTATAATATGTTTTACGGTATGAAAAAACTAGCCAATACTATTGATGTTACAGCTCCGGAAGATTATGTGAAATGGCAGTATGAGTATGCTTTGCTTAAGGATAGTGCTAATTTAAATTCTTATGAGAAATATTTTGGTTCATGGAATGATTATGACATGTATAAAGGCATGAAAGGTAATGACTGGCAAAGACAGGTTTTTGGGCGTACCGGTGAAGTTCAAAGCCGTGACTTATCTATTCGCGGCGGTTCAGATAAAATGAACTATAATTTCAATTATGCTCATTATGATGAAAAAGCAATCATGGACGGATCAGATTTTAATAGAAATAACTTGTCGCTGGCTTTAAACAGTAAAGCTTCTGATAAAGTTGATTTGAGTTTTACAGTTCGTTATTCAGATACAGAAATTAATGGTGGTGGAATGAACGAGCAAAATGAAGTTTCATCGGCAGATTCTCGTTTAAAAAATATTGTGGGATATGCTCCAATTCCGGTTCCGGGGTTAACAACTGATGATACTGATGAAGCGGTTTCGGATAATTTAACGCATCCTTTTGTGGCTATTGCTGACACTGACCGTCAGCAGTTTAGAAAAAACTTTAATATGCTGGGAAGTTTTTCATGGAAACTTACTTCAGATTTAATTTTTAAAACAGAATTAGGCTGGGATAATTACAATTATTTAGACTATCGTTATTTTGGACGTTCTACTTATTATGTAAAAAATAATCCGGCGGCAGAAAGACAAGGTATGCCGGCTATGATAATGGGAGACAGAAAAGATACTCGTTTTAGAAACGCTAATACGCTGAACTATGATTTGAAAAAATTTGTTGGAGAAAATCATAGTTTAAAATTACTTTTGGGTGAAGAATCTATTGAATACAAAAGAAATGATGTAAATACTGCCATTCATGGTTATCCATTAACTTTTGGTTTAGATCAGGCAAAAAAATTAACGACTCAGGGAACACCGGTTTCAGTGGATAATTTCTATTTCCCGGATGATAAATTGCTTTCATTTTTTGGTCGTGTAAATTACGAGTATAAAGATCGTTACCTTTTTACAGCAACGTATCGTGCCGATGGTTCAAGTAAATTTTTAGGGGATAACAAATGGGGATTTTTCCCGGCGGCTGCGGCAGCATGGAAAATTTCGGGAGAAGAATTTATGAAAAATGCTTCGTGGATCAATTTGCTTAAACTTAGAGCAAGTTATGGTGAAGCAGGAAACAACAATATCCCAACAGGGCAAATGGTTCAGAGTTTTACCTCTACAACATCTACCTGGATTAATGGTGTTGATAATTACTGGGCGCCTTCTAAAACAATGGCAAACCCGGATTTAAAATGGGAAACTACTGTGACGCAAAACTTAGGTTTAGATTTCGATTTGTTTAAAAACCGTGTTACAGGTTCTGTTGAGGTGTATAAAAACGTTACAAAAGATTTATTGATCAACTTCCCAATTTCTGGAGGATATGATTTCCAATACAGAAACATGGGTGAAGTTCAAAATAGCGGAGTTGAGGCTACTTTAAATCTTAACCTAATCGAAAGAGAAAAATATGGTGTAAGCTTATCGTTTAATGCTGGATTCAACACCAATAAAATCAACTCACTTGGTGTAATGAGCAACTTTGGTGCAAGTTCCGGATGGGCTTCTACGGCTATTGGAAATGATTATTTAGTAAACGTAGGTCAGTCAATAGGTGTTATGTATGGATATAAAAGTGACGGACGTTACGAAGTATCTGATTTCAATTATAACGCAGGAACTTACACTTTAAAAACCGGAGTACCAGATGGTACTACAATTGTTGGGCCTATGAAACCGGGTGCAATGAAATTGAAAGATATTAATGGTGATAATAAAATAGATGCAAATGATCTTACGGTGATTGGAAATGCAAACCCAAAAACGACAGGAGGTTTTGTATTGAATGCGAATGCATATGGATTTGATCTTTCTGCAGCATTTAACTACAGCATTGGGAATGATGTTTATAATGCCAACAAAATTGAATTTTCTACTTCAATTCCAAATGGACAATATAGAAATTTAAATACTGAAATGGCTGACGGAACAAGATGGACAAACTTTGATCCTAACACAGGACAATTAGTAACAGATCCTGCAGCACTTACTGCCTTAAATGCAAATACTACAATGTGGTCTCCTTATATGCCGCGTTATGTTTTTAGTGACTGGGCTGTTGAAGACGGGTCTTTTTTAAGACTTAATACTTTGAGTTTAGGTTATACTACACCAAATGATTTGACTTCTGCTTTAGGCGTTTCTAAGTTAAGATTTTACTTAACTGCCAGTAACGTATTTGTCTGGACAAAATACACCGGGCAAGATCCTGAAGCTTCAACAAGAAGAAATACACCGTTGACTCCTGGGGTTGATTATTCAGCTTATCCAAGAAGCAGACAGTTGATATTTGGTTTAAACCTTAATTTTTAATTCAGTAAAACTTTCACAAGATGAAACATAAAATAGTAATAGCAGGAATGTTTGTTGCAAGTCTTTTTTGTTCTTGCTCAGATGACTACTTAGATGCTCCGGCACAATCAACATTAGACGAATCAGTTATTTTTTCAAGTCCTGATTTAGCTGCGGGAGCAGTAGACGGAATTAAAATTCCGTTTGCAGAAACTAACTCTTACAGAGGTCGTTTTCTTCCTTTTTATGGATTAAACACAGATGTAGAATGGTATAATTCTTCGCAAACCGTAAGTGATGCTTCAGATTTATGCACCTATGATGCAAAGTCAAATAACTCACAAATGAACACGACCAACAATGCCTGGGCAATGATGTATTCAGGAATTGAACGTGCCAATCTTTGTGTTCGCGGTTTACGTACTTATGGTAACCCAACACCGGGATCTGACTTAGGATATTTATTAGGTGAAGCTTTAACTTTAAGAGCTATTTATTATGCTGATTTAATAAAAGCGTGGGGAGATGTTCCGTACCGATTTGAGCCATTAACAAATGAAACACTTTATATAGGAAAAACAAGCCGTGACGAAATTTACAAACAACTACTTAAAGATTTAGGTGAAGCAGCAACATTAGTGCCGTGGCCTGGAGAAACTACAGCAACAAGCAGTGTAGAAAGAATCAATAAAGCTTTCGTAAAAGGTTTCCGCGCGCGTTTAGCAATGGCTGCGAGCGGTTATCAGCAATATCCTGACGGAGTAAGAAGAAGTACAGATCCGCAGCTTTCTGTTGCCAATATGTACGCATTGGCATTAGCAGAATCCCGTTCGGTAATTGAAAGCGGATCTGCACATTTAGAGTCTTCTTTTGAAACATTCTGGAAAAAATACAATCAGGAATATTTAGTGGCAGGTGGCGAATCATTGTGGGAACTTCCATTTTCTGAAGGTAGAGGACGTATGCTGTTTACATTTGCAGTACGCCATACTACAGATGATCAATTTCATGCAAACGGACCAAACCGCGGGGGAACTGCGGGGCCGCTTCCTTTCGTTTTTTACGACTACGATCAGGCGGATACGCGTAGAGATGTTACCTGCGTTCCGTACAAATATGGAACAGCTGTAAACAATATTGCAAAACAAGAATTAGGAGCTTTAAATACCTGGTATTTTGGAAAATACCGTTACGAATGGATGACCCGCAGAGTTACTTCAACAAATGATGATGGTGTTAACAAAATTTATATGCGTTATGCTGAGGTACTTTTAATCGCAGCAGAAGCAGCTAACGAATTAGAAGGTCCAAGTGCAGCAGCTCCATATTTAAAAGAAATCCGCAGAAGGGCATTCCCGGCAGCAGCTCAGCCAGTAAAAGTAGATGCTTATGTAAGTGCCTTAACCAGCAAAGATGCTATGTTTAAAGCATTGGTAGAAGAAAATAAATTTGAGTTTACAGGAGAAATGGAGCGTAAACAAGCCCTAATTCGCTGGAATCTTCTTAAAACAAAACTAGACGAAGCCAAAGTTAAAATGACAAACTTATCGCAGCGTTTGGGCGAATATGCTACAGTGCCAACAACCTTATATTATAAATTTAAAGCTGATAATGTGAGCTTGGATATTTACGGATTAAACCGTGGAGAAACGGCTAATCCGGGAGCTGCTTATACTTCTTTTGAATGGACATGGACAGGCGCTGCCACCGATGCAAAAATCAATAGTTTGTATAAAGCCGGCGTGAATCCTGATAACAGACAATTCTGGCCAATCTGGCAAGTATTTATTGACGGAAGTAACGGTAAATTAACTAATGATTAGGGTTATTAATCTCATACAATTATTTATTAATTATAAGGCATCATGTTTATGAAAACAAAATATATAATAAAAGGATTAATAGCTTCAATCGTATTGACAGCTGTTATTTCGGGCTGTGAAAATTATAACGAAGAAGTTATAGACAGCATAAATACAAGCAGGGAATTTTCTCCAATTGGTTTAACAGCAAAAGTCAGAAACCAGACTACAGTTGAGTTAAACTGGACTGTAAAACAAGAGGAAATTCCAGATCATTATGTAGTAGAATTTAGTGCAGATGATCCGGACTTTAAAACGATTTTTAAAACCATTAACGTTACAACCGAGCAATTGCCAATTCAGGTTGCATTAGAGGGTGAAACCGTTTATTCAATTAGAGTAAAAGCAGTTGGTTCAACAGGATTAGAAGACTCAAAATGGTCTGTGGTAACAGCAACTACGCTTTCAGAACAAATTTTCTTTCCGGTTCAGGATGCTGATATCGATGCTAAATTTGTTACTTTGAGATGGACACCAAATAGTAACGTTACACAAATTTCTGTTGCTCCGGGCAATATCATTCATACGATAACGCCTGCAGAAAAAACGGCAGGAGTCGCAGTCGTAAACGGACTAACTGGTGAAACAGCTTATACAGCAACATTATTAAACGGAACGAAAACAAGAGGAACTGCCACTTTTACAACCGGAATCGATATTACAAATGGAATTGTAGTGAATCCGGGAGATGATTTAGCAGCAAGTATTGCAGCCGCACCTGCTGGTTCAAGATTATTATTAATGCCGGGAACTTTTAGTACAACTGGAGAAATAATCTTAAATAAATCACTTATTATAAGAGGATTTAAAACAGGTGATAAACCAAAACTGAATGTCAAGTTTACAGTCAATCCGGGAGTTACAAATCTTTCTTTAGTAGATTTAGATTTGAATGGAACAGGGTTAAACAATGCAGCTGTAATAGCAATCAGCGGAGCTGCATCAACTTATGGAGATATTTTAATCAGTAAAAGTAATGTTCATGATTATACTCGTGCTTTAATTTCTGCTAACGTAACAAATGCAAAAGTGACATCATTTACGGTTGATAACAGTATTGTTAAAAATGTAAATACAAATATTGGTGCTGATTTTATCGATTTCAGAAATACCTACATTGCAAGCATAGTGCTTAAAAACAGTACATTCGACAGTTGCTCTGCATCTCGTGATTTTATTAGAGCAGATGCGGCAGCTAACTTATCCGGTAAAGGTTTAGTAACTAATAGTTTGATTGATAAATGTACCTTGTATAATGTATCAAATTTAGCAGCTCCAAAAAGAATTTTATATGTTAGATTTTTAGATAATGCTTCAACAGTAAAAAATACTTTGATAGCGGGAACAAGCGCTATTTATACCAATCAGGCTAATACTGAGCAGCCAGTATTTAGTAAAACCTATTATTACAATGCTCCAGGTTTTATGGATGCAGCGATTCCTTTAAATAAAATCGATGCATCAGGAACTACTGCAGACCCACAGTTTGTAAATGCAGCAAGTGGCGACTTTACAGTAAAAAATCAAACCCTGATCGACAACCAAATTGGAGATCCACGCTGGCTGGATTAATAATTCATTTTTTTTTCTTTTTTTCATTGGTTTAAAAGGGATGCAAAACAGCATCCCTTTTTGTGTTTTCTAACTTTGTCAAAGTTTTAAACTTTGACAAAGTTCCTACACGCAAAAACTATAACTGTAAACCGAGACTAAAAAAAACTACTCAATCTCCAAATCAAATTTCTCAAGCAGCCCCGCAAGGGCAATATGTGAAACCTTAGTTCCTTTAATTTTATTTTCAGAAGGATCAAAAGCATAATTTCTGGACGATCTAAAATCAGTCTTTTCCAGAATACATTCTACGAAAGTAGCATTCGATAAATCACAGTTTTTAAAAACCGCCAAAGACAAATCAGTATTCGAGAAATCGACATCTTTTAGAGAACAGTCAATAAAATTCGTTTTCTTTAATTTCTTGTAAATGAAAGTCGAATAATCTAAAAGGCAATCCTGAAAACTCATGGAAAACAAAAAGCTGTTACTCGCGCTGAAATCCAAACCCATCAGTTTACAGCCAATAAACCTGATATTTTTTAATCCTGTGTTTTTCAGAATCGCCAATGAAAGATTGCAATTTTTAAAAGTAGAATCCAGAAAATCATTATGGCTTAAATCACTTTTAGAGAAGTTGCAATTGATGAATTCGCAGTTCACAAATTCAGTATTCGATAAACTTTGATCAGCATAATCTACCGTGTCAAAAGTTCGGTTTTGGTATAATTTTGTTTCCATTAAAGGGTATGAAGAAATTGAAAAATTGAAGAAATGAACATGATTTTATTCTAATTCGATACAATCAAAAATGCCATTGTTTTGAATTAAATTAGGAATATCAAGTTCGCTGTCGATTCTTAAAATATTATCGCAGTCCTCAAGATCAAAATTCCATAAAGAATTTGGGAGTAATTCCTGAAGCAGGGCAGAAGCCGACTCAAACTTGGATCGATTGTCAACGGAAGTTTTAAAAACATAAATCATAATATGCATTTTTTTGAGATGCAAATTTCAGAAAAATGTATTGTTATTTATTAGGATGCAACAATCAATAATTAGGATTTATCAATCATTTTTCGATATTGAATAGGACTAATCCCTTCATTTTTTTTGAAAAATCGACTAAAGTATGATTGGTCTTCCAGTCCCACTTGTATTCCGATTTCACTTACAGAAAGCGTAGTTTGAAACAACAGGTATTTAGCTTCAAGCAATATGGTTTCGTCAATCCATTTTGCTGCCGATTTTCCGGTAACGGTTCGAACAGATTTATTCAAATGGTTTGGCGTGACATTTAGGAGCGAAGCATAATAATGAACAAAATGATTGGTTTTAATATGCTCGTGAATCAGTTCTTTGAACTTATTTGTAATAACCTCTGCGGCCGAAATACTTTTAGTACTCTTAACCAAATTTTTATTCATCTCATAAAACAAAGCAATCAAATACGATTGCACAATATTCAAATTCGCACTCTCCGTTTCTGAATATTCTTTTTGCAACCGATTCAAAATAGCGGTAATATCAGGAACATCTTTGCTGGCAAAAGCAACTTTCGGATTACCAGAAATTTTCATGAAATCAAATTCATTAAGCATTTCACGGCTGCCGTATTTGCCAATTAAAATATCAGGATGAAACAGGCAGATAAAGCCTTTATGTATACTGTTCACATTATCAAGAGAGAAAATCTGACCAGCCGGAACCATAATCATTTCGTTATCGGTAGTGATGTATTCCTGATAACCCAATTTCATAACATGTTTTCCTGAGGTAATAAAAATTAAAGTATGACAAGAATTTTTAGAAGGCGGAACCGGATATTGCATCTGCATGATTTCCTCAATCTCCAAACAGAAAAAATGATCAGAATTTGATTTGAAAAGTAAATGGATAGGGTTGTCCTCTCCCAGAAACTTCTCCCGAAATCTTGAAGGATTATAGGTTTTTATTTTTTCGGTTGTTTTGGCGCTCATACTTAATAATACAATCTAAAATCAAGTAATTTGCAAAGCGCATAATGTTTTTGGTACAAATCTTCTACCACTTCCGTAAGGTCATCGTTTTCCTGATACAAACTAAAAAACGCTTTATCAATCGTACTGCAGCTGGCAATTTTATTATAAGTAGAACCGTAACCCGAAATGGCACGTGCGCCTGTTATGTCCAAAAAATATTGTGCTTCTTCGTCGTTGAGGTCGAGTCTTTTTTTATTGGCAAAATGAATAATCTTTCCTTTCATTTTTCCCTCAAAAAGTTCGGCTATTTCTTCGAGACTGTAGTAATAATCATGGAGGCAGATGTTGTTTTCCTGTCCCGGCATCACGAGATAAATGATTTCATAATCCTTAAAATTATGATCATCATAAAGCAGCGTATTCAAACTTTCCTCCAAACCTTCAATCGTATCGCAGGCTTTATAAATACTTGCAATTCCCTGGTCAATAGCTATTTCTTCCAGATTTTTAACCACATCAGTAGTCGTAACGGTATCTACGTCCTGTACGCCTTCAAGGCAGAAAATAAATTTTTCATTATCCATACAAATGTCTTTTCGGTTCTAAGGAAAACTGCTTTTGACAAATATATTTTTTTATATGGAAAAACCGCTATTTGATTGGGATTTTAACGTGGTTTTTAGAATTAGAAGAAATACATTAAATAAAAAAACTTTTTTAAACGTATTTTTGCACACTGAAAATCCAAATTAAAAATGATCCAAATTAATCAAAATCAATCTTTTCCCATTGATGATATATTATTCTCTTTTGCCCTTGAATCTGAGGCCGCAGAAGTTTTTAAGAACTATAATATATTAATTACAGGAATTGGAAAAGTTAATGCAGCGTATGAATTGTCTAAAGCTATTCAGAATAAAAAACCTGCATTAATAGTTAATTTAGGATCTGCAGGAAGCAGCTTTTTTCAAAAAGGAGAGGTTATCTGTTGTACTAAATTTGTACAAAGAGACATGGATGTTCAGGGATTAGGTTATGCACAATATGAAACGCCATTGTCGGGGCTGCCAACAGTCTTGGAATACGGTTTGAAAATGGATAACCTGAAAGAAGGTATTTGCGGAACAGGCGATAATTTTGAAATGGGACATTGCTCTGATGTCTACAATGTTGTAGATATGGAAGGCTATGTTTTAGCCATGATCGCCATGAAAGAGAATATTCCGTTTTTATGTCTCAAATATATTTCGGATGGTGCCGATGATAATGCTGCCGAAGACTGGTTTGTTCAGGTGCATAAAGCTGCCGTAGCTTACGGTAAGATTTTAGGATTGAATAATGAAGAGGTTTTAGTATAGTTAAATTAAAAGAATACTAAGCCGCTTTCTGCACACATACCTTTTTCTCTAAAAGTTTAATCTGATCTTCTGAACAAAGAATTTGTTCCCTAAGATCATTTCTATAAACTTCAATCAAATAATGAAAAGTCATTTCTTTCATTGCAGATTTTTTGATAAGTCCTTTTTTAAAATCTAATTTTCTTTCTAATACAATAGCCCTGTAAGATCTCCCGCTTAAAGTTGTGTAGGATACATCTTGTCCTTTTTCAAAATTCATTGCTTTAGCTTTTTTTATTTCTTAAATTTTATTCGCTAATACAGTAGTCTCCATTTTATCAAAAAAAGAGTTGAAAAATAATTTTAAAGGGGGCTAAAAAAACTTTCTAAACTGTTAGCGCAATGTATAAATATTCAAAAATTTTGAACCACGTATTTATACCTGTTTTTAAACTTTAACTATTTTATCCTGAGTAAGATAATTATTAAGAAAAGCTTTGTTATTGTTGGCTTTGGCTTCAATTTTTGATACAATTTAGAACACTAATTTTCAACCCTTCTCCATACCAAATCCCTAATTTTGAATTGATAAAATTTTATTCCAAAAACAAATAAAAAAGGTCAAAATGGTACACGAAAGAGTGATGGAGAAATTGGCAATTTTAGCCGATGCAGCAAAATATGATGTTTCGTGTTCGTCCAGCGGCAGCAAACGGGAAAATAAAAGTAAAGGACTTGGCGATGCAATGGGAAAAGGAATTTGTCATGCGTATACCGAAGACGGACGCTGCGTTTCCTTACTTAAAATTTTACTGACCAATCATTGTATTTTTGATTGTGCGTATTGTGTGAGCAGAAAAAGCAATGATGTAAAACGCGCCGCTTTCACCGTTCAGGAAGTGGTGGATTTGGCCATTGGTTTTTACCGAAGAAATTATATCGAAGGTTTATTTTTGAGTTCGGGTATTTTTGATAATCCCGATTATACGATGGAACGTTTGGTGAGAATTGTAAAGAAACTTCGGCTAGAAGAAAACTTTAATGGATACATTCATTTAAAAGCGATTCCGGGTGCGAGCGACGAATTACTAAAAGAGGCAGGACTTTACGCCGATCGTTTAAGCGTAAATGTCGAAATGCCAACAGAACAAAGTCTTAAACTATTGGCTCCCGATAAAAATCATATCGATGTGATCAAACCAATGGAATATCTGAAAAATGAAATCGTTGGTCATAAAGAAGAAAAAAAGCTAAACTACAAAGCACCTCTTTTTGCTCCGGCGGGTCAAAGTACGCAAATGGTTATTGGCGCAACCAAAGAAAATGATCTCGAAATTCTAGGAATGGCGAATTATTTCTACGAACAAATGAACATGAAACGAGTTTATTATTCGGGATATGTGCCTATAAGTTACGACAATCGCCTTCCGGCAATTGGCACACCAGTTCCTATGATTAGGGAAAACCGATTGTATCAGGCCGATTGGTTAATTCGCTTTTACGGATTTAATGTAAATGAAATTGTAGGTTTCGATCAGCCGAATCTGGATTTGGATATTGACCCAAAACTGGGCTGGGCTTTGCGAAACTTAAACCAATTTCCGGTTGATATCAATACTGCCGATTTAGAATTAATTCTTCGAATTCCGGGAATTGGAGTTAGAAGTGCTTATAAGATTGTCGCCGCCAGAAAATTTAAAAGATTACAGCCCGAACATTTACAGAAATTAGGAATTGCCTACAGCAGGTCAAAATATTTTTTGGCTTTTGCTTCGCCTTTTCAATTGCAGCGGGATTTGACTTCCATCCAAATAAAAGATCATATTTTGAATACACAGAAAAGCAAATACAAAAACGATTTTTCGAATCAGCTTTCTTTATTTTAAACCAAATGACACAAGTAATTTACGATAGTACTTTTGAAGGCTGGCTTTCGGCTGTATTTGAAATCTACGAACTTAAACTCGAAGATGTGGTTTTTGCTAAAAGCGAAGTTTCAAATGCTTTGCTTTTTTCGGATAAACATTTTGTATCAACAGATTTAGTAAAAGCAAAACGGGTTTTAAACGGATTGAAACAAAAGCTGTCAAAAGAAGGTTTTGCGAATATTTACAGAGCATTTTTATCTGAAAATGATAAAATTGACGAAACCTTATTTCAATACGTAAAATATATTTTTTCTAGTTCCATAAATGTGGAAGGTGATTTGTCCAATTCACCAGTTTTAGAAGTTAGAAAAGCCGCTCACTTGACGGGAAGAGAAAGCCACCGGATGGAAGCTTTTGTTCGGTTTAAATTAACCAAAGACAATTTGTATTACGCAATCGTAGAACCAGACTGCGATGTTTTGCCTTTGATAGAAAGTCACTTTAAAAACCGTTATGCCGATCAGCGCTGGTTAATTTATGATGCCAAACGCAAATATGGAATTTATTACGACCTCGAAAATACAACATCGGTACAATTAGAGTTTAATGCTGATTCCAATTCTTCTAAATTTTTAGCCGAAATATGTGACGACAACGAAGAGTTTTTTCAGAATCTCTGGCGCCGTTATTTTAGCAGCGTCAATATCGAATCGAGAAAAAATACCAAACTGCATTTACAGCACATGCCGAAACGTTATTGGAAGAATTTGACAGAGAAAATCCCGAATTTAAAAACATAATAATTTGGACGAATTTAATCTTCTGAAGGCAAAACTATCTTACAATCCATAAACGAAATTTCCGGATTCCATTGAATCGTCCAGTCGCACATTTGTTTTAAAACCGGAAGAAAAGATTTTCCTTTTTCTGTTAAGGAATATTCTACTCTTGGCGGTACTTCTCCAAATTTCTGTCTCAAAATAAAACCATCCTCTTCAAGTTCACGAAGCTGATCAGTTAATACTTTTCTCGAAACACCTTCCATAAAGAAAAGTAGTTTTCCAAAACGTACGCTTTTATTAGCCAGTAAATACAGGATAAGAGGCTTCCATTTAGTGCCAATTATATTTATTGTGTGAAGCATTGAACAAGAATCTTTATTCTCAAGGAGTTTTCGTGCCATAAGTTACTTTTTAGTTACCGCAATTTTTCTTAAATCAAACTGCATTAGTTGCAAATATAAACTATTGATAGTTTATTTGTAGAACTATTGGAAACAAAAGTAGTTAAGAAATAGTAATAAGCCATTTTTCTGCAGAAAAAACGACTAAAAAAATGAAAAATTATGGAGACAAATAAGGAAGAAATGGTGAAAGGATTAACAACATCCGAAATAGAATCAATCAAAACCTTTTATACAATTTGGGGAACAAAACAACCTGAATTATTAGATGAAATCTGTACGCCGGACTGGAAGGATATGCCGCTTTTACCCAATCAGGCAGCAGGTCCAAAAGGTTTACAAGATATTATTAAAGGTTTTACAACTGATTTTCCCGATATCGAAATCAATATTTTAGAAATCTTCGGAACGCATGAACGTGCGGCGGTAAGAGCTGAAATTGTATTTACACACAATAAAGAATTGATTGGCATACCGGCAACGGACAAAAAAGTGTCGGTCGCAATACATGAATTTCATTATTTAAAAGATGGAAAAATAACACATACCTGGCATTTAGAAGACTGGTTTGGTTTACTAATGCAAAGCGGCGGATTTAAACCCAATAATTAATTAAGATAAAAACAAAATGAACAAATTATATAAAACAGCTGTAATAACAGGAATTAGCAGCGGAATAGGTTTAGCCTTAACAAAAAAATTACTAAGCGAAAATTATAATGTAATAGGAACAACAAGATCTGGAAAGTTAGATGATTTTTCGCATTCTAATTTGCAAGTAATTCCGTTAGAAGCTACCAATCAGGAAAGCAGAAATAATGCGATTAATGAAATTTTAGCTATTACAACAGATATTGATTTATTGGTAAACAATGCCGGAATTGCTCCCGATGCTTTTTCAAACGAACCCGATTTTGATTCTTTTACAGCAACCATAAATACAAATGTAACGAGTGTAATTTTCTTTACAGAGTCGTTATTGAAAAATATTAAAACGGGCGGAAAAATTACTTTTATTTCAAGCAGTATGGGATTATTGAAAAATGCAGCTCCAAATGGAACAGCTTATCGATTGTCAAAAAACGCAATTAATATGTATGCGGCAATGCTGGCAACCAGAGTAATTGATAAAGAAATTATTGTAACACCAATTCATCCGGGCTGGGTTCAAACTAAATTAGGCGGAAATCAAGCGCCATTTACTACAGAAGATTCTGCAGACGGAATTTATAATGCTATTCTTTTAAACACAGCATCAGGTAAATTTTGGGATATTACCATTCCTGGTTTAGATTAATTATTTCTGAATTTTAAACTATAAAACCCTTAAACAAATCAATGTTTAAGGGTTTTGTTTTTCTGATTCAAGGTTTATAATAATTGTAATTTCTTCTCTTTTTGTCTGTCTATTAGCGAAGGCTGTTCAAAATAAGAAGTAAGTTCTAAGGAATAAATGACGCTGGTAATTTTCCATTTTCCGTCTCTTTTTATTAAGGTTAAATATTTACCGCCAAAATTGGTCATTTTATTATCTGCCCAAAAACTATAATCCATTGTTACGGCGGCGACAGTTCCATCTTCAATAATATGAATGTTATCAAACTTATCTTCGGTAGATTTGTGGCGGAATAAACTTCTCATAAAACCTTTATAAGTCCCGGAAAAATAATTCGATCGGACTTTTTCTTTTCCGTTTGTTTCTATTTCTTTATTTTGTGATTTATCCATAAGCGCAGCGCACCAGGTAACAGTTCCGTCATTAAATAAATCGTAAAAAGCGATAGAATCTTTTTTGATTACGCTTTCGCTGTACTTTTCTATAATGGCATTTATTTCTTTTTTGTTATCTGTTTTTTGCTGAGCGCTTATATTTTGGATGAAAATCAAACACCCCAAAATCAATGGTTTTATATATTTCATTTTTCTAATTTTATACGATTATGAATCAGTTTGTATTCAATAGTTAATCCTTCATAACCATACGCATCAGCTTTCATTTCTTCAATTGCAGTATAACTTACCGGATGGATTCCGCCTAATCGAAGTGCCAATGCTTCGTGAACAGCATCGATATAATTGGTTTTATCGTTTTTTAGATTGGTAGAATCAGAAATTTTAATTGTAAGATGAAAACTTTTTGTTTGTAAATCTTCCAGCGATTCAGAATTAATAAACCAAAAATTGTCTGGAACAAATGATACCGTTACAACCGTAACTTCGGGTTTTTTATTCAGCACCTTTTTGGTAAGGCCGCTAATAATTACCGCTAATTCTTTTGCTAAAGCTGCGTCTTCTTCGCCGCTGACTTTTAAATTTATAATAGGCATACTTCAAATATTTAATAATTAATGAAGTACAAAGCTCATTATAACAGCAGACTTATTTATTGATGTATGTTAAGAGTTTTATTCTGCTTAAAGACTCCGGTTTAATTCCTAAATACGAGGCAATATGATATTGAGGCACTTTCTGCTCAATTTCAGGATAAAGCTTTCTGATCATTTCTAATCTTTCGGCTGCAGAATTTTTTAGGAAAGAAGTTTCTCTTTTACATTTTCTGATGAAATAATTATCAGAAATGTATTTAGCAAGTTTTAAATAATTAGTGTCTTTTTCGATTAACGAATGAAACTGCTTATGCGTGATGTAATATAATTCAACATCCGTTAAAGCTTCTATATTACAGTTCGTTGGCATTTGCGTTAAAAAACTGGTGTAAGCGCTCGCAAAACTATTTTCGAGATAAAAATCATTATTGAATTCTCCGTCATTATTTTGCACATACGATCTCAAGGTTCCCGAAATCACGATAGCAATAAAATCGCAAACAGAACCTTCCTGAATTAAATGTTCTTTTTTCTTCAGTGTTTTAAGATGTAATTCTTTTAAGAATTCTTCAAAATGATTGGAACTTAATCCTAAGGTTTCGGTAAAAATAGCGCGTAGTGATTCCATTACTAATTGATGTACAATAATCTAGGTAAAGATAATGTAATCTCACTTTAGTACTGATTGAATAAAAGATAAATTTTCTACTTACTCTTCTTCAAAGCATCCAACAATTCAACCATATCAACCACGCCATAAGTAGACGAATAATCAGAAACTGCATACGGTAATATCAAACTATTGTTATGAATAATTGCCCCGCAGGAATATACCACATTTGGAACATAACCTTCACGTTCATCTTCTAATGGAGAAAGTAACGGTTCGCTAAGTCTTCCAATTTCTTTTGATGGATCATCAAGATCAAATAACGATGCGCCAATGCAGTAACGACGCATTGTACCAACACCGTGTGTGATGACAAGCCAGCCTTCCTCGGTCCAAAGCGGAGAACCGCAATTTCCTATTTGGGTAAGTTCCCAAGTGTAACGCGGCTGCTGTAATAAAACAGGATTGTTCCATTGCGTTGCGCGGTTTGAATACATAATGTAATTGTTTACACCGTCGATTCGGGCAAGCATGGCATATTTTCCTTTTATTTTTCTTGGAAACAAAGCCAGGTTTTTATTTTGGGCGCCTTCTCCGTGTAAAGGCATTACTCTAAAAGAATAAAAATCTTCTGTAGAAATTAGTTTTGGTAAAATAGCATGACCGTTATAGGCGGTGTAAGTTGCCATTACACGAACAGAATCATCGTCATCGGTAAAACGAACAAAACGCGCATCTTCAATTCCGCGGCTTTCAGAATCGGATATTGGGAAAATAACACGTTCCGTAATATCAGAATCGTGTTTGAATTGCAAATCGTAAAACGAATTGGCCAGCCAAAGAATTTCTTCAAGAGCAACTCTTCTTTCCTGACGAATCAACGGATCGCCCAATGCTGTAGTTAATAAACTTTTAAGGACAGCAAACTCAAATTCATCCGGTAAACCCTGCATAATTTGATCGATGTATTTGTCCTGCGTATGCATTTCGATCAGTTTGGTCAAAAATCGCTCTTTATTGAATAAAGTTTTATGTTCAATTTCGGCCTTATCAATATGATGACCAATTTTCATTATCTGAAGATTGTTGTCTCTGTCCAGGATTCCTCTTCTAAAAACAATAGATGAAATATGCCCTTCGCCCGTGGCACGAAAAGAAATAATAACACGTTTTTCGCCCACTTCGAGACCCGACTGATCAAAATCTTCTACAATTGAGGGATTAAAAATAGCAGCAGATTCAATCGCATATTCCATAGTGCAATAAGAACCAATAAGCATTTTTCGATTCAAAGACATCGCTTCATAATCGACTTGCATGGATTCGATAATAGGCCTGATTTTTTCGCAGTGTCTAAAAAATATAGCCGAAATATTGCGATGGCGTCTGGCAAATTCACGAAGAGTCTGCTCTAAAGTTTCCAACACTTGTTTTTCATCCAATGTCATAATCCGAAGCACCATTTGCTGGGTTCGCTCATAACCATTCATAAAATATCGGGCAACAACTCTTCTGGAATCTGGGGTGAATTTTATACTTTTTCGGACTACTGATACTCGCATAGTTTTTGGTTTTTTAGCACAATGAGTAATTGTGTTTTCTAATGTTAGAATGATTACTTCGTGTATAATTTGTTTTGAAAAATTTTAGAAATAAACCTCATAAATAAGGGGGTATTAGTTCTAATTCTATAACAAGTTAATGATTTTGGTCACTAAAAAAAACTTTTTTATGAACTATTTGGCTGTATTTCCTTCTCTATTTATTTTAAAAGGAAGTCAAGGATCAAAGTTTAAACTGCTGCAGGTTCTCTGTATTGTTCAATAAAAGCATTTAGGGCTTTAGAATGGAGCTCTTCATTTCGATAAATTAATAAAGTTGTCATCGTATTTAACTCCTTGCTTACCGGAAAAGTTTTTATATTCCTGCCGCTGTAATAGGTATTAATTACTTCTTCTGGAAGAATGCTGATTCCTAAACCTGCTTCAACAAAATTGATAATTCCTTCAATAGAATTAAGTACGGTGCTTTTGTAACGTGTGATTCCTTTTGAGCTTAACCAGGTTTCAAGTCGGGACCTAAAAACACAGCCTTTTTCAAAAACTACAATTTTTAAAGGATCTTCTTTAAGAATATCTTCTAATTTATTTGTTCCCGGTGGAGAAAGTATAAGAAGCTTTTCGTTGCGCACAACTACTTGTTCCAGTTCTGGAATATTTATAGGCGCTATAACAAATGCGGCATCGAGCTTATAATTTAATACATCATGAACAAGTGTCGATAATGCGGCAGAATGAAACTCGAGTTCAACCGCCGGATAACTTTCGCTGAAACTATTAATAATATCAGGTGCTTTTAAGGCCATCGTAGTTTCAATACAGCCAATACGTACCGTTCCTCCAATTTGATCTGAGTTCTGAATATCATTTTTTGCATCGTTCAGCAGATTGCCTATTTTCTTCGCATATTTTAATAATGTTTCGCCGGCTTCCGTAAGTACAACCTTTCGGGAAACTCTTTTGAAAAGTTCGGTTTCAAATTCTTCTTCCAGACTTTTTATGCGTGCCGTAACATTCGATTGTACGGTAAAAGTAGCTTCAGCAGCTTTTGTAAAGCTTCCGAGTGTTGCGGCAGCTTCAAATATTTTAAGATCATTACTATTCATAACATCATTATTAGTGATTAATATGATCATAACATATCATATTTAGATATCAAAAATACAAAGTAAATTTGTATCAAACAATTGAAAATATGAAAAACACAATTAAATCTACAGCGCTAATATTAACATTAACAGCGCTATCGGGAATAGATGTAAATGCACAAGAAAAATCTTCTGCAGCAAAAAGTAATACTGAAATTCAGACAACACATTTTAATACCATAAAGGTAGACGGACTGAATATTTTTTATCGTGAAGCGGGACAAAAAGATGCTCCAGTTGTATTATTGCTTCACGGATATCCAACTTCATCGCATATGTATAGAAACCTGATTCCTATTTTAAGTAAAAAATACCGTGTGATTGCTCCGGATTTACCTGGATTTGGTTATTCTGATGCGCCAGATCATACGAAGTTTGATTATACTTTTGATAATTTGGCTAAAACAATGCAGGGTTTTATTGATCAGCTTGGTTTAAAACGTTTTGCGATTTATGTTTTTGATTACGGAGCGCCAACTGGTTTTAGACTTGCTCTGGCTAACCCGGAAAAAATTACAGGGATTATATCTCAAAACGGAAATGCTTATGAAGAAGGTTTAAGCAACGAATGGAATCCAATTCAGAAATATTGGAAAGAGCCAACTCAAGCGAATCGCGACGCACTTAATATTTTTGTTTCTAAAGAAGTTACCCAATTTCAATACTTTCACGGAGTAGCGGATAAAAGCCTTATTGCTCCCGAAACTTATACTTTGGACCAGCACTTTTTAGATCGACCTGGAAATGTTGAAATACAGCTTGATCTTGTAAAAGATTACAGAACTAATGTGGCGCTTTACCCAAAATTTCAGGAATATTTTAGAACTAAAAAACCAATGATATTAGCTGTTTGGGGAGATAAAGATCCTTATTTTTTACCTGCCGGAGCAAAAGCGTATAAAAAAGACAGCCCAAATGCAGAAGTAAAATTTTATGATACCGGACATTTTGCGCTTGAAACACATGTAAACGAAATAGGGAATGATATTTTAAAGTTTCTTGCTAAACTTCCTAAGTAAGGCGAAATAACTTTTTAGTCTTAATAAAAAAACAGCCTCTAATTGGGCTGTTTTTTTATTATATAAATCTTAAAGATATCGCAGTTTTTCTTCTTCAATATCCAGATAATGCATTTGTCTGCGAATAATGGATTCGTCTAAAGTCTGATCTTCTTTATTTCTGTTGATGAGCCATTGTCTCTGCTGATTTAATAAATCTAGATAAATATGTTTAAGATCCTGACTTATCGATTCATCATCAATTCCTTTAATATGCTGTTCCCATTTTTGAATAAGATGCTGCAATGAAGTGTTATTTTCTACCTGACCTTCATAATTTGTCTTTAAATAATGTAAAGCAAATTCGGCTAATTCTTGTCTTATTTGATGATAAGCCTCTTCACGAGGTACATCGTAGATATTAGGCAGTTTAATTTTTCGGATAAAATAAGGAAGCGTTAATCCCTGAATCAACAAAGTCAAAAGAATCACAATAAAAGTGATAAACAAAATAAGATTACGCTGCGGAAATCCGTTGCCATTATTCAAATAAACCGGAATTGATAATGCTGCGGCTAATGATACAACGCCGCGCATTCCTGTCCAGCCCAGAATAAAAGGCGTTTTGTAACCGGGATGTCTTCTGTCTGCAACGGTGATAAAATTTCGGGCAATTAAAGTGACAATTACCGCACCGTAAGATGATATCATTCGGCTTACAATCAAAACAAGCGTAATTAATACGCCATATACAATTGCGGTTAAAAGACTTACGCCTTCAAGACCTTTTGTAATTTGAGGTAAATCTAACCCAATCAGCATAAAGACCAATCCGTTTAAAATAAAACATAAACTTTCCCAGACATTTACACCTTGTATCCGCGATCTGCTGCTCAAAAAACGATGTCTGTTATTAGACAAAAGCAACCCACAGCTTACAACCGCCAATACTCCGGAACTATGCACTTCTTCTGCAGCGAGATAAATAATATAAGGTGTTAATAATGACAGGACAATATCAGCATTCGCATCAGTTGGTAAATATTTATGCGCTTTCATAAAAAGCCAGCCAATTAATAAACCAATGGCAACACCGCCAAAAATCATCCAGCTAAAACTTATTGCTGCTTTGTAAAATATAAACTGCTCGGTCGCTACGGCAATCATCGCAAATCTGAAAATAATAAGGGAAGATGCGTCATTCAATAAACTTTCGCCTTCTAATATGGACGAAATGGTTTTGGGAACTTTAACAAATTTTAAAATCGCTCCGGCACTTACGGCATCCGGCGGCGAAACAATTCCGCCCAACACAAAACCTAATGCTAATGAAAATCCGGGAATAATATAATTAGCCACTAATGCGACAGAAAGTGCCGAGATAAAAACGACAATAAAAGCAAAACTTGTAATAATTCGCCGCCAGCGCCACAACTCTTTCCATGAAATTGTCCACGCCGCTTCGTATAATAGCGGAGGAAGGAAAATAAAAAAGATA
This sequence comes from Flavobacterium sp. FG68, assembly GCF_057808895.1. Lineage (NCBI taxonomy): Bacteria > Pseudomonadati > Bacteroidota > Flavobacteriia > Flavobacteriales > Flavobacteriaceae > Flavobacterium > Flavobacterium sp. FG68. Next base: position 16,576 of record NZ_JBMDIY010000040.1, on the reverse strand, counting down.
AGCTCCGGCTCAATGTTTATCGCGGGAATGCCCGGAATAAAACTAATCACTAATCCTGCCAATACTAAAAGTACAGGATAAGCTACTTTTATTTTATTGCCCAGCATAATGAGCAATAAAATGATAATTAAAAGACCGAGATAAAATGGAAAATCGTCCAGCATTCGTTTAGTTTAGGTTTCTATATTCAATTGGTGTGTAACCGGTATTCTTTTTAAACATTCGGTTGAAATGCTGCGGATATTTAAACCCTAATTCTGAGGCAATCTGACTAACTGATTTTTCTGCATCGAAAATTCGTTCTTTGGCCAGATTTATCAATTTAAGATGAATGTGTTCCTGAGCCGATTTCCCTGTTTCTTTTTTGATTAAATCTCCAAAATAATTAGAAGAAAGATGCAAATGGTCTGCAAAATAGCCAACTGAAGGCAAACCGGAATCTTGTGCCATTTCTGACTGAAAATAATCGTTTAACAAATTCTCAAACTTGGATAAAATATCAGAATTGATGTTTTCGCGGGTTATAAACTGTCTGTCATAAAAACGCACGCAATGATTTAAAAGCAAATCAATCGTATTACTTATAATATTTTTACTGTGTTTATCAATAGACTGGCTTAATTCGTAGTCTAATTTACTGAATAAATCTTTTATAATCTGCTGTTCTTTTAAAGATAAATGAAGCGCTTCGTGCGAATCATAAGAAAAAAACGAATATTGATTTATATTTTTAGCCAGTGCAGTTCCTTTTATCAAATCAGGATGAAAAAGCAATGTTAAACCTGTCGATTTATAATTGTCTGTATTATTAACTTCGAGAACTTGTCCGGGTGCTACAAAAAGCATTGTGCCATCATCGTAGTCGTAATTATTACGTCCGTATTTTAATTCGCCGCAATGACCGGCTTTTAAAAATACGGCATAAAAACCAAAGTGCAAACGCGTATTGTTAGGTAATGCGTTACTATTAGAATTATCAAAAACACTAATTAAAGGATGCTGCGTTTCAACACCTTTTAACTGATTGTACTGTGAAACTTGTTCGAGTTTTAATTGGTCCATGATGTATTTGAAAAAAAATATCTACACAAATATACTATTCAGATTCTTAATAACTTAGCGTGATTATTCAAATCAGTAAAAATGGTAATAATAGCAGTAATCTGTATTATATACGACTGGTTTTATTGAAGGAAATTTGTACTGTTAAAAACAACAATAAACTTTTATATAAATAAAATTATGGAAAAGAGAATATTAGGAACACAAGGATTAGAGGTTTCTGCATTAGGGTTGGGCTGTATGGGATTGAGTTTTGCTTATGGTACAGCGTTAGATAAAGAACAAGGAATAAAATTAATTAGAGAAGCATACGAACAGGGAATTACTTTTTTTGATACTGCCGAAGCTTATGGTATTGCCAATGAAGAATTGGTAGGAGAGGCTCTGGCTCCGTTTCGAAAAGATGTTGTTATTGCAACTAAATTTGGTTTTAAAGGCGGACAGGCCTTTAACGGACAAGACAGCCGACCAGAAAATATCAGGGCTGTTGCCGAAGAATCTTTAAGACGTTTAAAAACAGATGTTATTGATTTGTTTTACCAACATAGAGTAGATCAAAATGTACCAATTGAAGATGTTGCCGGAACAGTTAAAGATTTGATTCAGGAAGGAAAAGTAAAATATTTTGGAATGTCTGAAGCGGGTGCAACATCAATTAGAAAAGCGCATGCCGTTCAACCAGTATCAGCTTTGCAAAGTGAATATTCTATTTGGTGGAGAGAACCGGAGTTAGAAGTTTTACCGGTATTAGAAGAATTAGGAATTGGTTTTGTGCCGTTTAGCCCATTGGGAAGAGGATTTTTAACTGGAGCAATAACTGAAAGTACCAGTTTTGAAGCGACAGATTTTAGAAATAATTTACCTCGTTTTAGTGAAGAAAACAGAAAAGCCAATCAAAAATTAGTTGATTTATTGTCTGCAATTGCTTCTCAAAAACAAGCAACTCCTGCACAAATTGCATTAGGCTGGCTTTTGGCTCAAAAACCATGGATTGCTCCAATTCCGGGAACAACAAAATCACACCGATTAACAGAAAATATTGGCGGCGCTTCTATTTATTTATCTGTAGAAGATGTGAAAAAAATCGACGATGCTTTTGCTCAAACTACAATACAAGGAGATCGATATCCTGCTCAGTTGCAGCAAACAGTAGGGAAATAATCTTTTGAAAAAGGGCTGTCTCAACTTTTGAGACAGACCCTTTTATTTTATATATTTTTTGTTCCGTAGGAACATTTCATAGGTAGAAGATTATATTGTTATCATGGTTTGCGTTCCGTAGGAACGTTTGAATTGCATCATTTTTTAATAATCTAGCATATTAAGAGGCTGTCTCAAAAGTTGAGACAGCCTCTTTTTATTTTACATGTTTATTTGTTCTGTAAGAACATTTCATCGGTAGAAAAATTATATTGTTTTAATGGATTACGTTCCGTAGGAACGTTTGATTTCGATATTGTTTTTTAATAATCTGATCTGTCAAACGTTCCTATAGAACGCAAATGTTGCTGATCTTTATTTTTTTCTACCTACGAAACATTCCTAATGGAATGATAATTGGATATAATAAATTATAGATAAAGGGCTGACTTTTGAGACAGCCCCATAACTAACAACCATGAACTAAAAAAGTATTACATTTTTGTAAGCGGCAGGTTAAAATTCACTTTTATTTTATCGGCCACTTTTTTAGACACCAGTTTTGGAATTTGAATATCAAAATCTTCTGCTTTTACTTCAAAGTTTCCAGTTAAGGTAATCTTGTCATCAGGCTTTGAAATTTTGGCATTTGTCGTTACTTTTTTTGTTTTTCCGTGCAGCGTTAAATCTCCCGAAATCTTTACTGTTTTGGCTGTCGCTGAAAGTTTAGATGCATCAAAATCTTCAATTTTTCCTTTAAATGAAGCTTTAGGAAATTTATCTGATTCTACATAATTTTCATTAAAATGCTCTTCCATTAAGGCCACTTTAAACCGAAATCCTTTCATAAGTGTTAACACCGCAATATCTCCCGTTCCTGAATCTAAAATGGCCGATGTGTTCTTGTTTTCTGCTGCCACTTCTTCAAAAGAATCAACAGAAGCTTCAAACTTTAGGTTTCCTGTTTTTGTTGCATATTTTTGTGCGGAAACATGAAATATTCCAGCCAATAAAAATAGCAGTACAATTCGTTTTTTCATTTTCTATCGATTTAATTTTCTAATAATCCGTCCGTACTCCATTGTAGAATTGTATTGATTTTATCCTGAGACATTCTTCCTGCTTTTGGCATTTGTCCCGGAGTTCCATTTTGACGCTGAATTCGGTCTATCAAATTCGTATTTAAAGTGGCGTCTTTCACCTGAGCATACGTTTCTAAAGGGATAAGCTGGGACTCAGAATTATGGCAGGCAATACAGTTTGCATCAATGATAGATTTCACATTGGCGTTGTAGGTAACGGGGCCTGTTATAACTTCTGATTCTTCCAGACTTTCATAAGTAGTAGATTCGCAGCTGTATAATGATAATATAATGCCAGATAAGAAGATAAATTTTTTCATATTGTATACTTTTAAAAAACTCTATATAAATTAAATCCAAAGAAAAAATCGCCTTTTCCCCAATCACCGGTTGCATTGGTCAAGTAGCCGCTCTCCGTCATAGATTGTGAATTGGTAAAAATCAACTGAAAAATATGACCGCCGGTTTCTATGTCCAGGCCAACAGATAATGGATTGTTATAAAAGTCAGGTTTATTGAAATTTTCACCATATTCAAGATTTAAAGAAAGTCTTTTGGTTAATTTTAATCTTCCGCCCGCACTTAAAGTAAATTGATTATCATTTTCATTATCCGGATTATATAGATTTTTATGGATATAAGAAGGGGCTAATTCAAGTGATAATTTATCAGAGAATTTTCTTGAAATCAAAAGCTGATTAATATAGGTTAATCGGTCAGAGAATTCAATTTTAGGATAATCATCTTTTTTTAATCCGCTGTTAATATCAATTGTATTGTAACCCACAATGTCAAACGGGAATTCGTCGTTTTGTCTCGCTAATCGATATTTAACCGATGTTTCGTAAATTTTCAAAAGTGTATGACGTGATGCACTTACAGAAAGCCAATCGGTTACACCATAAATTCCGCCAATTTTTGTCGTGGCATCATCAAAACCAAAAAACTCAGAGATTCCGCCTTTTACAGAACCAAATCGATGCGATATAACAATATAAAGCTCTTTTTTGGCCGCCATTTTTGTCGACTGCAATGTTATAATCTGCAGACCTTTAAAAGTGGCAGTTGCGTTTTTATCAACTACTTGTGTTGAGTCCAGACTGGAAAGTAAATCTTCTTGGGCATTTGCACATAAGCAGATTAAAAAGCTGGCTATTAAGAATATTTTTTTCATATTTAGTTTTGTTGTATACTGCATTGATCCAATTTTACAACTCCAAATAAATCATCAAAACCTATACATCTTCCTTTTATATTGATTGGTTTATTGGTGAAGTTCGTTTTTACTATTTCATTCATTTTACAAAATACTTTTCCGTCAATTACCATTGAAGAATCAGTAACTTCTGTGGCTGTTCCTTCAATTTCAATTGTTTTATTTAAGTATTTTGAATCTGCCTGCAAAGCGTTTTTTGCATAGTGGTTTTCTAAGTTTTTAGCAGAAATGGTAAGTATTGATTTTTCATTATTGATGTCTCTGGCATCTTTGTAAATAATGTTTTGGTAGATATAGTAAGGACCAAAACTTACCAAAAGCAGTACGATTAAAATCGTGATTTTTCGTTTGTTCATGTCAATTTGGGATTTAAATTTTACAGCAGTTTACCAGAATTTATTATGTATTGATTTTTTATTTAACACATAATAACATTGATTTTATACTTAAAAAGGATAAAAAAGAAACTCGTTTCTTTCACATAGTAAGCGCTGTGAATTTTAAATAAATGAAACGCCTTTTTAAGAATCTAAAATCTATGTCCCTATGTGTTGAAATTAATTTACACTCAGTAGGTAAATTATGTTATGGCGCAACCGCAGCCACAATATCTTTTACAGGAACCGGCCAAACACCAGGAGCAGGGAAACTAATTCCTTTATTAGCACCTCTTACATTTGCATCTTGTCCAAAATAGTATAAAGGCCATCCGTTGTAAACCAATTGAGATTTACCAAATACAGTAATAACTGAGAATTTAGTTTTATCAAGAGTAGAAGGAACTACAATTTTGTCTGTCTCATATATTGGCCAAACTGCATTGTTAGAAAAATCTTCTTTTGTGTAGTTGTTTTTGTTGAATTTATCGTTTTTAAAAGTGTACAGCGTAATACCTTTAGCATCTGTAAAGTAAGTTGTAGCACCGTCTCCAACAGTATAATCTGATTTGTAGTTTTTACCGTCATGCCCCACAAGCTGGCTTCGAACAATCATGATAGAATAATCTGGTTTTGCGATAAACCAAATACCGCCAATTCCGTCCCCGCCTGTTTTTCCGGCAGCTTCAGGAGTATTAGTTACATTTCCATATCCATCATCTCCAGAACTTGGGGAGTAATAGTATAAAGGCCATCCTTTGTAAGTAACTTGTTTTTTTGTGCCAACAGTAACAGTTCCAAAATCTGATAATGATAATCCTGCACCCAATTTATCTGCAGTTAAATTATCTAAATAAAATGGAGGCCAAACTTTTTCACAGTCACCAGTACAAGATACTTGTCCTTTTGAATCTGTTGAGAAAAAATATAAAGATCTTCCGTCTTTATCTACAAGGTAAGAACCTAATGTAGTGCTTGTAGCAAGGCTGACCTCTTTTTTAACTTCTGGAGTTGGCGGGTTATTATTTCCACCATTGTCTCCACTATCTCCACTGTCACTACTGCAGCTTATAAAGAATGTTGTAATTACAAGGGCCGCAGCGAATTTAAGTTGTTTTAATTTCATCGTTTTTTAATTTAAGTTATTTTGATATTGATAAGGGAATTGAAACTTTACAGAAAATTGTAAAGTGTTTTGTTTTAAAATTCTACATCAGGAAATCGTGCTTTAATGAGCATTTTGTTTCCTGTTTTAGTTTATGCTACGAAGAGTCATAAATAAAATAGCCTTCGTGGTATTTTTTGAAGTTTTGTAAGGCGGTCATTTTTATTTTTTTGATAGGGTTCAATAGTAAAACAGCCTTGATGTAGATTACCCTACCAAAGAATTGAAGTTTTTGTAAAAAAAAATGAAAAATTAATGTAGGATTTTTTAAATCCCGACTTGAAGAAAATTAGTAGGAAACCCTAAAACTCACGTTTGGAGTTCTTTGCAGTGAGAAAGTCTCGACTTCTTCGATAGAATTTGTCAACGAACTTACTCTGTAATATTCGCTGATTTCGTTTCTTCTGTTTAAAATATTTAAGATAGAGATCCCTAATTTGTATTGAATGCCATTAGCTGTTTCCCATTTATAGGTTGAAGAAAAGTTTACCTGCGAAAATATATGCAGATTATCACTGTTTGGCTTACGATAAATTAAAGTAGGATTTGAAGGATCGATTTGTGTATTATCAGGAGAAGTTTTTGGCCTGCCCGAAGTCCATTTTGTGCCCAGAGCAATTTTAAAATTGTTTTTCTCATAAATACCTGCCCATGATGCTGTGTGCATTACCTCAAAATTGTTAGGGAAAATTGGGTATTCGTAATTAGAAAAATGATAATTATTATGATTATACGTATAACTTAACCAGGTCAAAAAGTGGTTCATTTTTTTTTGAATCAGCATTTCGGTTCCCCAAACCTCATAATCGCCCGTAGTTTTAACAAACTCTAACTGGTTTTGAAATCCCTGGCTTGAAGTTGTAATTCCGATTACTTTTTTATAAAAATTTTCGATATCAAAAAGCCAGTCATTTTTTATATAAGATAAATTTAAAGACAACTGTCTGCTTTTTTGAATAGGAATTGTGGAGTTATTAGAAATAATCCAGCGTCTTTTTTCAATTCCGAAATAATCCTTTTGTAAATCAATTATTTGCTGTGAATTTTGGCTTTTTAGTTCGCCTAGTAATTCTGCATTTAAACTTTTGCTAATGCCGTAACTAAACTGCGCGCGCGGTTCGATAATATATTTTTTGAACTTTTCGATATAATTAATTCGGCTTCCGGCCTTAAAATAGATTCTCGAAATGGTATCGTTGTATTTTACTTCTGCAATTAAAGCGTGGGTTCTCAAAACGTCTTTTACTTTACGGTAGAAATCCGGATTTGTAACCTGCTCTAAATTAGTAACACCAATTTCATTAAACTGATACCCATCGTTTATGGTAAATTTAGAATTAAGGATATGATTATTTTCTAAATTAACTCCGTTATTGTTCACCGTATTTTCCTGAATTACAATTTGACCTTCGCTGGTAGATTGATTCGCGCGAAGCTCGTAAGCAGAATTGTAAATATTAATTTTAGTGGTATTAAAGCTGTTCCAGTTTCGTTTCCAGGACAAATTTCCTCCATAATTTTGCTGACGTAAAATATTGTTTTCAGAACTGTTGATGTCGTAAACTTTTGCACTTTGAAAAACTTCCAGATTATCTTTAATCGTAATAAGATCTAAAACGATTTGATCTTTAAGTCCTATTTTTTGAGCGTATTTTAGCGTCGCATCATAAAAACCGAATTTCTTGTCGCTGTGATAATCGACATTTTGTTTATCTGAAAAATCAGTTATAGTAGTGTTTTGAAATACTTTATTGAAATACTCTTTATAAGTAGGAGTTTCTACAAAATCAGTGATTGATTTACGTGCCGAAATCTCAATATAACCTTTTGGTGAAATATTGTATTTTCCGTAAACATCAGCATTGATCATATTTAATCCTGCGCTAAACGAGTTTTTTTCAGCCGTTTCCGGAGTAGAAGAAATTGCTACAACGCTCGATACACTTTCTCCATAAAAAGCAGAACTTCCGTTTTTATAAATAGAAATTGTATGGGCCAGATTAGGATTGAATGCCGATATTAAACCAAAAAAATGTCCCGTTTGAAACATTCGTATACCATTCCATAAAAATAAATTCTGGTCGTGTGTGCCGCCGCGAACGTTAATGCTTGAAACACTTTCGTCAATACTGTTTACACCCGGAATTTGCTGCATGGTCTGCAAAGCATCGGGCTCAATAAGTCCGGGAAGAATACCAAATTTTTTGGGTTTAATTTCGAAAGATCCGTCTTTGTTTTTTGAAATCCCCGAAGCCAAAATAGCATTCGCCTTAATTTCCTGAAGCTGCATGATTTCTGGTTCTAAAAATAGTTGGAGACAATCTTTAGAGTCCGTATTTGTTGCAGTAATTTTTTTTGTTACAAATCCTACGTGACTAATTACGAATGTATTTTTGTCTTCTTTTGTAAACTCAAAATAACCGTTTGCATTTGTTGTAACCTGAGTTTTGTTAGACAGATTAATATTGGCGTTTTCAATTGGTTTTTTATCCGTATTAGAAAAAACATAACCGCAAATTAGCGGTTCCTGATTTTCTTTTTTATAAATATTAATGAATTTGTTGTCGATGTTTTCAAAAGATAAATGGGTTTTTTGGGCCAGGTATTCCAGCTTTTCGACTAAAGAAAGTGATTTTTTTGGCGGAATTAATTCCAGTCCGGCAATATTATTTTCGGTATAATTAAAACTGACCTGATGCTGCTGTTCAATTTCAAGTATGATTTTTTTAAAAGGCATAAGTTTTCCTTTGTCCTGAGCAAAAGCATTCAGGACAAGTAAAAACAGAAGAAACAAAAAATGAAATTGTTTGGGGAGCAACATTTATTTTTCGTCAAAAATTATTTTATTTTCTGAAGCTTTTTTAGCTTCTAAATGATAAGTTGTACTAATAATCTGCAAGGCTGTGTTTAAATCGTTAGCAGGTAATTTCCCTGTAAATAATGATGTTGTATCTTTTGTATTTAATTCAATTGTAATGTCATATTGTCTTTCAACTTCGTCAAGAATGCTTCTGATATTTTCTTTATAAAAAGCGATTTCATTGCCTATCCATTCTGGCTGCGTTAAACTTACAACCGTCTTAATTTGTTTTCCGTTTTCAAAACTAACGCTTTGTCCGTGCGTTAATAAAATTTGAGTATGTTCATAATTTACTTTTACACGTCCTTCAAAACACACTATATCAAACCTGTTTTTTCTGGCTTTTACATTAAACTGAGTTCCTAAAACCGTTACTTTCCCTAAATTAGTTTGTACTTCAAATTTTCGGCCTTTGGCTACTCTGAAATAAGCTTCTCCTTTTAGTTCCAGATGCCTGTTGTTGTCCCAGTTCCATTTTTTATAATTTATTTCAGAACCGGAATTTAATACCACTTCAGAATTATCAGGTAATGAAAAAGTAGTCTTTTTTCCAAAATCTGCTGTTTCTGTCTGCGGTACTAAAACCTTCATTGCAAACGTAATCCCAAGTGCCAGAACAAATATGGCCGCCGCTCTAAACGCCCATTTTTTGTATAGCGGAACTACTTTTGGAGCCGCTTTTTTCTGACTTAAAATGTTCGACAGCATCGCATTTTCGTCCAAATCACCTACCTCTAAATGAGCTGTATAATCTTTTATTTTTCGGTATTTTTCAAAATCGGGACTTGCTTCAAATTCAGCCAATTCATCCGGAGATAAATCATCGTTGAGCCATTTTGCTAATAAGCGATCTTTTTTCATTGTACTGTACTATATTATTAAAACAATTAAAACTAAATTTACCCTACTTTTATAAATCAATTTCTTTACGCAGGCTTAATAAAGCGAGATGAATGCGCTTTTCTACTGCCTTTACGCTGATATTTAATTCTAAGGCAATTTCGCTGTATTTTTTTCCGTCAATTCTGTGCATTAAAAAAGCTTCACGCTGTTTTTCGTTCAGATTTTCTATGGCTTTTAAAAGTTTAGCCTGAAATTGTTTTTCTTCCAGAATATATTCGGGACTTTCATTTGTCTTGTCTAAACCCGTAAAGTTTTTTTCATATTTCAAAACCACTTTCTGGTGTGCAATTTCGTTGAGACTGCTGTTGTTAGCAATGGTATATACGTAAGATTTTGCTTTTTCCAACGGTACAGATGCACAATTTTGCCAAAGTTTTACAAATGCTTCCTGTGCCACATCTTCTGCCTGATTGATATTGCCAAATTTGTAAAAAAGAAAATTTCGAAGTGCTTTTACATGACTTTTGAAAAAAGACGAAAAAATTATTTCATCGCAAGTATCTGATTGGTTCTTAGTTGGCATTTATATTTGTGATTGGTATGATGCAAAAGTATTTGTTTTTACTTTAAGTAGGGTAAAAGCAATGCAGATTGTTTTATAGTAGTATGAAATGAAATTTCGTATGATAATTAAAAATGAAAAAACAATTCAAACTCCTTGATCAAGAATTTATTAAAAAGCAGTTTCTTAAATTTTATTACCTTTGTAAAAATATAAATATGTTCCCTTTTAAAAAATATTTATCACTAGCAGCAGTTTTCCTGCTTTTGTTATCTTGTCAAAATGAATCGCCTGACGATCAGGATAATAGTGGACAAGGAACAATTACAAATGCTTCTCCGCTTACTTCTTATCTGCAAAGGGTTGCTATGGTGCCAACCGTGCAGGATAATGTAATTGACGGTTCTACTTATTGTACTATAAAACTACCTTATACGGTTACTGTAAATAATACTCAAATTGCCGTTAATACTACTGCCGATTATCAAAAAGTAATAGACAATATCAATGCAAATAATTATGATGACGATATTGTAAAAATAGATTTTCCGGTAACGATGGTTTATTATAATTACATCCAAAAACTGATTCCGAATGAAGCTGATTTTGATTCTCTAATTGATTACTGGAATCAATATCCTGATCTTTTATCTAAAATTAACGGACTAAATATCAATTATCCTATAACAATAAATATTTATAACAGCGCTAATCAAATAGGAAGTTCCCAATCAATTATAAGCGATCAGGCCTTTTTTAATTTTATTAAAAATTTGAATGCCAGCCAGTATATTTCTTTAAAATATCCAATTTCGATAGTTGATTATCATGGTCAAACGAGAACTATTAACAATAATCTGGATTTCGAAAATGCTATAAAATATGCGATTGATTACTGCCCGGAAAATAATATTGTAACGCTTGATTTGAATGATGTAATTACAAAAGGTTCCTGGGATATTCCGTATTATTTTGATGATTCTGAGAAAACTTCGTCTTACAGTGGTTATTCCTTTGTATTTAAAAACGATAATTCTGTAGTGGCAACAAAAGCGGGAGCTTCAGAAACAGGCCAATGGGAAAGCAGCGTACAAAATAATGTTAGGGAATTAAAACTGACTTTCAGTTCAGCGTTATTAAGTAAATTGAACAACAGCTGGAAATTGTTTGAATTTAATAATTCGCAGATTAGATTGCGCGATGTAAGCAGCAGTACCAATTATCTTTACTTTGAAAAGTTATAAAAAAAATGACCGCACAATTTGGTTTGAATCATGCGGCCAAATCAAGTTAACTAATCATAAATCATTATTAATTGGGCGTAAAGGTCAAATAATCTAAATTCATATTACCGTTTTCTACGATATGTAAAGTGAGCAATTGCTTTCCTTTTTCTAATTTAATTGTACCAATATTTTCAGAACTGTTCCAATGATGCCATTGTCTCCAGGCAACAGGATCTTTATCATCGTGCGTTGAAATAATTTTCATGTTTCCGGTGGCATCTTTTCCGTTTACAGCAATAGCAATTGTTCCATCGCCGTTTGCCGTATATAAAACACCAATTTTATAAGTGCCGGATTTTTTAACCTCAACCGTATAATTAATCCATTCTGTTGGCTGCGTCCAGCCTACGTAAAGCTGTTTTATCTTAATCGGAACTTTGGTATAAGCCGTATCGTCAATACTGTCTGTTTTGGTATACGAAATATCAACACCTTCTTTTAATCGGAATTCGTTTAACGGATTTCCGTTTACCGGATTCAGTTTTCCGCTTCCGTTATTAACGGCATCCGTATCGTGATAAGCAACGCCTTCGCCTCCCAAATCATAAAATTCGCATTCTATTTTTCCGGGAATTTGTTGTGTCTTAAAAGGTTTTGGCTTTTCAGCCGATGTTTGAGCAAATGTTGAAAAACCATTCATCAAAACGAAAGCATTCAGAAATAATAATACTTTTTTCATAATGTGATTTTTAGCGTATTTCTAAAGTTGCAATTGAATGCGCCAAACTCGTGATTTTTGAAGCTTTTCCTTTTATCCATAGAAAATATTCTACGTCATTATCAGTTTGGTTCATCACCACAACTTCAAGATTATTATCCTGATTTACAAAAGCAGTCGACAACAATTTATTACTGCTCGAATTACAAGCTACGCGTTTTGCACCCGGTTTAATGAATTTAGAAAAATGTCCTAAATAGTAATATCCGTTCGTGTAAATCAGCTTTCCGGTTTTTAAATCAGCGTGAATAGGCGACATGCAAAAGTTTTGAACGTGATTTGGTCCGCCTCTTTCATCCAGTAAAATATTCCAGTCTGTCCAGGCAACCGTTCCAATGTTGAAATCGTTAATCATCGACATTCCGTATTTTTCACCATAACTCCATTCCGTTAATAATTTTTGGTCAAAATCAGCAGCACAGCCTTCCGTAAGAATAAGAGGTTTGTCTGGAAAAGCTTCTGCAACGCGGCGTTCGCCTTCAAAGTTCATTCCGTTTTTCATCCAGTCTTCGTACCAGTGATATCCAACTCCCCAAACATATTTTGCAGCATCTTTATCTTCTAAAACAGTACTAACACGCTGATACATTAAATCACGATTGTGATCCCACATAATCAGTTTCTTTTTAGACATTCCGGCTTTTTGCATCGTTGGCCCAAGAAAGTTTTTTATAAAATCACGTTCTTCTTCGGCTGTAAAGATGCACGATTCCCATTTTTGAACCGCCATTGGTTCGTTTTGAACGGTATAACCCCAAATAGGAATTCCTTTTTTTTCGTATTCATTGATGAATTTTACAAAAAAGTTAGCCCAGCTTTGGTGATATTCCGGTTTTAAAGTTCCGCCCTGCAAAACATTATTATTGGTTTTCATCCACGCGGGCGGACTCCAAGGCGAAGCGTATAAAGTTAATTTTCCTCCGGCTTTTGCAATCGCTTCTTTAATCAACGGAATTCTGTATTTTCTGTCGTGGCTGATATCAAAGGTTTTTAAATCTTTATCACCTTCCGCAATATAACTGTAAATATCACTTGAGAAATCACAGCTTTGCATATTCGTACGCGCCAGAGTATAACCAATTCCTTTGTCTTTATCGTAATAAGCCGTCAGGATTTCTTCTTGTTTATCTTTTGGAAGTGCATAAAAAACTTCTGCGGAAGCGTCAGTAAGTGCACCGCCAATTCCAAGCAGAGTTTGATAGGTTTTTGAAGGATCAACAAAAACAGAAGTTTCTTTTTCTGTTGGCTGAGGTTTGTCAAAAAACGATAAAGTTTCGGTTTTTGTTAATTTATTATCCGTGTTTTTTGCCGTTACAAAAACCGTTACACTTTTATAATCGGATGCTTTAGTCTGCTTTTTCTGCGCCGTTAAACTTGCCGTCAGAAACCCCGATAACATGATGGTCAGGCATGTATTGATTTGGTATGTTTTCATAATTATGGTTAAATAGTTAGTATCGTTTTATGCTAGAATGTTATCAATTTTCTGAAGTTCATCTGCAGAAAAAGCTGTGTTTTTAAGACATCCAACAGAATCTAAAACCTGTTCTGGTTTGCTTGCGCCAATAATAACCGAACTGATACGTTTGTCTTTTAAAACCCATGATAATGCCATTTGTGCCAGACTTTGTCCGCGTTCTGATGCCATTTCATTTAGCAGACGAACTTTTGCAATATTTTCAGGAGTAATCACATCTTCTTCAATTGCTCCGTTTCCGCGATGTGCGTTTGCTCTTGAATTTTCAGGAATTCCGTTTAAATATTTATTCGTAAGAAGTCCTTGTGCCAAAGGAGAAAAAGCAATGCCGCCAACTCCGTTAGTTTCCAAAACATCCAGTAAACCTTTTTCAATTGTACGTTCCAGCATCGAATATTTCGGCTGATGAATTAAGCAAGGTGTTCCTAATTCTTTCAAAATTTTAATTGCATTTTGAGTTTCTTCCGGGCTGTAGCTCGAAATTCCCACATAAAGTGCTTTTCCCTGACGTACAATTAAGTCAAGTGCTGCCATAGTTTCTTCTAATGGCGTATTTGGATCTGGTCTGTGGTGATAAAAAATATCAACATAATCTAATCCGAGGCGGGAAAGACTCTGATCTAAACTCGCAACTAAATGTTTTTTTGATCCCCAATCGCCGTAAGGGCCATCCCACATAGGCCATCCAGCTTTGGTAGAAATCACAAGTTCATCACGGAAAGGTTTGAAATCTTCTTTAAATAATTGACCAAAAGTCTGCTCTGCAGATCCCGCCGGCGGACCATAATTATTGGCCAAATCAAAGTGACTTATACCATTATCAAATGCAGTATGCAATATTTTACGGGCGTTTTCGATATTGTCAATCGCGCCAAAGTTGTGCCACAACCCAAGAGAAAGGGCAGGAAGCATTAATCCGCTTTTACCGCTGCGGCGGTATTCCATTTTTTGATATCGGTTTGAATCAGGTGTGTAACTCATATTTTTATTTTAATTGCTTTTTCTTTGGGTGTAATTTATTTAAACACATAGAAACATAGTTTTTATAAATCTAAAAAGGCATTTCACTTGCATTAACAAACATAGTCTATGTGTAAATGATGTGTCATTTATTTTAATCTTTTTATTTAAATACTATAAATCTATGTTTCTATGTGTTTAAAAAAAATGTTACAGTTAAACGAGTTGGTTATTATATTTTTTTGAATGCTTTTATTACAATTTCTAAATCGCTAGTGCCTCTAAAACCACTAAAACCAACAGAAAGTTTTGTTCCGTCAGATAAAGTTAAAGGTTGTCCGCCCTGCCAGCCAATAAGATCTGGGGCTTCAATTCCGTTAGCGTTTTCATCTACAATATTATTAAAAACCAATTTTTCATAATCTCCCGTTTTTACTCCGGTAAGCCAAACCTGACTTGCTTTTGTCCACGCAATTTTATACGATTGTCTTTTTCTGGCTTTATCATTTCCGTACATGCGTCCGTAAACGGTTCCTTCTTCGTCAATAATACATACGGCTACATTTCCGTTTGAAATTACTTTGTCTTCCTGAACGTCCATGTAACTGGGGATCAGATCTTCAATAGCCAATAAAGCTAAAGCAATTCTTAAGTGTAGAATTTGATCATTCATTATTTTGATTTATAAAATGTTAGGGATTTCAAAGATGAAATATTTTGTTTCCTAATTTCTTAAACTAGATCAAGAAATTATAATAAATAAAAATTTTATTAAACACATAGAAACATAGTTTTTATATTCAAGTTGAAAAAGATTAAAATAAATGACATCATTTGCACATAGCCTATGTTTGTTAATGCAAGTGAAACGCCTTTAACAATAACAAAACCTATGTTTCTATGTGTTTAAATTATTACATTCAATGAGTTAAATAAATCATCTTATATTTACATCTTGTAAATCAGTAAAACAATGTTTCAAAAAATACGAGAATATCTTTCAAGGTCTGTCCGCCTTTCTGAAAAAGAGATTAAAATTTTTGAAAACAGTCTGGAATTGAGACTGGTTCCGAAAAAAACAATCTTACTGCAGGCTGGCGAAGTATGCAATTTTGAAGCTTATATTAATAAAGGCTGTATTCGCGAATATTTTATTGATGATGCAGGAATTGAACTGACGCTGCAATTTGCAACCGAAGATTGGTGGGTAAGTGATATTACGAGTTTTGAAGACCAGATTCCGAGTGATATGTATATTGAAACGCTTGAAGACTGCGAATTATTGGTTTTAACCCGTCAGTCTAAAGAAAATTTGATTAACGAAGTTCCGCAGTTAGAAAGAATGTTCCGTTTGATGATTCAAAGGCATTTATCGAAATTGCAAAAGAGATTGTTTAAAACCGTTTCTTCAACGGCAATGGATCAGTATATTGAATTCGTTACGCGTTATCCAACAATTTCGCAAAGGGTTTCTCAGCAGTATATTGCTTCTTATTTAGGAATTACGCCTGAATTTTTAAGCAGATTACGTGCGAAGCATTTGAAGAATGGATGAATTTAGATTTGAAAAACAATAAAAAAGGGCTGTCTCAAAATCGAAACAGCCCTTTTTAAATTTATATATTTCTTTGTTCCGTAGGAACATCTCGTCGGTAGAAAAATTATATTATTATCACCGTTTACGTTCCGTAGGAACGTTTGATTTAGACATCATTTTTTAATAACCTAACATATGAAACGTTCCTACGGAACGTAAATACGGTCAATCGTTATTTTTTTTCTACCGATGAAACATTCCTAACGGAATGATAACTGAATATCAAAAAGT